>NZ_JBGSQZ010000226.1:0-11466 GCF_041737865.1 Chamaesiphon sp. | reverse complement strand
GCGATTTAATTCGAGCTGTTGATGATTTTCAGCATCGTATCAATCGATCGCCTATTTCTCTTGCCGATCGATTATGGGTGAAAAATCACCTCGATCCTGAAGAAGAGAAACTACGGGTTTCATGTTAGACGGGGTTTAGGTGCTCCAATCCAGCAGTATCGCACCAAATCCGATTTCCCTCACCTCACGCACAAAGCGATCCCCACCACCTTGATAAAAGGCGGGACAAAAGTCACAAAAGTTCGCGAACAGCGAATGCGTCCCCATGCTCTGGTAGACTTGTAAGCGACTGAAATCCCTATAAATAGAGCTTTTTAGGAGCAAATCGCAGTGGAAAATAGTTTAGGTTTAGAAATTATAGAAGTAGTTGAGCAAGCCGCGATCGCGTCAGCACGCTTGATGGGTAAGGGCGACAAAAATGAAGCCGATCGTGTTGCAGTCGAAGCCATGCGCGAACGGATGAACAAAATCCATATGCGCGGACGCATCGTCATCGGTGAAGGCGAACGCGATGATGCACCCATGCTCTACATCGGTGAAGAAGTCGGGATTTGCTCTCAGCCTAACGCTAGCGATTTTTGCAGCATCGACGAACTCCTCGAAATCGACATCGCTGTCGATCCTTGTGAAGGGACAAACCTCTGTGCATACGGACAACCTGGCTCGATGGCTGTATTAGCTATCTCCGAAAAAGGTGGTTTGTTTGCGGCTCCTGACTTCTACATGAAGAAACTCGCTGCACCTCCAGCAGCTAAAGGCAAAGTAGATATCAATAAATCTGCTACCGAAAACCTCAAGATTTTATCTGAATGTCTCGATCTGCCGATCGACGAATTAGTTGTCGTCGTGATGGAACGCGATCGTCATAACGATCTGATTGCTGAAATTCGCGCTGCTGGTGCGCGGGTTGCTCTGATTACTGACGGTGACGTTGGTGCAGCGATCAACTGTGGTTTTGCAGGTACCAATATTCACGCGCTGATGGGTATCGGTGCGGCTCCTGAAGGAGTCATCTCCGCTGCGGCTCTACGTTGCTTGGGTGCTCACTTCCAAGGACAACTCATCTACGATCCAGCGATCGTCAAAACTGGCTTGATCGGTGAAAGTAAAGAAGCAAATATCGATCGACTCAAATCGATGGGTATCACCGATCCTGATAAAGTCTACACCGCTGAAGAACTCGCTTGTGGCAAAAACGTGCTGTTTGCTGGTACTGGGATTACTTCTGGTAATATCATGAACGGTGTTAGCTTCTTTAAAGGTGGCGCACGTACTCACACCCTAGTTATTTCCAGTCAGTCCAAGACTGCTCGGTTTGTCGATACCATTCACATGGTTGGTAAACCTCAGACAGTCAGCTTGCACTAGGCTTTAGGCTTTAGGTTGGAGGTTTTAGGTTTTAGGTTTTAGGGTTTAGGTTGTCAATATTGGGCTTTGGGTGCTGATGAGCCAAGCATCTTGCTAGTGCCCTCACACCTAACCAATACCTAAAGCCTAACCTAGTTCCCTAACGCCTAAAGCCTTACCCAACAATTAACCTAGTTCCCTAAAGCCTAAAGCCTAAAGCCTAACGTCTAAAGCCTAACCTGGTGAAGAAGCATAACAAACCATTTACAACTCATCTATAATTAGCGCAAGATAAGCAGCGATTATATACAATAATTAAACCAGCTTATCGCTGGGACAACACATCACATCTGAATATATTGCGTTGTCAACGGTTAAATGTCCGTAACTTATATAACAAAACTTTAAAAATCCTCACTTTTTGAACGCGGAGTAGACATGAATATTGCTGTTATCGGTTTGAGTCATAAAACCGCACCTGTAGACATCCGCGAAAAACTTAGCGTTCCCGATACGCAGATGGAAGCAGCGATTCAAGCCCTCTGCAATTATCCCCATATCAAAGAAGCGACGATTCTCAGTACTTGCAATCGCCTCGAAATTTATATTGTCACACCTACAGCCGATCGCGGCGTCCAGGATGCGATCCAATTTCTGGCAGAATTTAGTAAGCTACCGCTCAAAGATCTCAAACAACATTTATTTATCCTGCTGCACAAAGATGCTGTGATGCACCTCATGCGCGTCGCTGGTGGCTTGGATAGTCTCGTTTTGGGGGAAGGACAAATCCTCGCCCAAGTCAAACAAACCCACAAAATCGGACAGCAATATCAAGGGATGGGTGCGATTCTCAATCGGTTATTTAGACAAGCTCTTACCGCAGGGAAGCGGGTACGTACCGAAACTAGTATCGGTACGGGTGCAGTATCGATTAGTTCGGCTGCGGTAGAATTGGCACACATGAAAGTTGGGAATTTTGCCAACCATCGGATCTCAATCCTGGGTGCTGGTAAAATGTCGAGACTATTGGTACAACATCTGATTTCCAAAGGTGCGACAGATATTACGATCTTAAATCGATCGGTAAAACGCTCCGAAGAGCTGAAACTGATGTTTACGGCGATCGATCTCCAACTCCACCCAATGGCTGATATGATGAGCGCGATCTCTACCTCCACGCTCGTCTTTACCAGTACTTCAGCCACCGAACCATTATTAAATGCGGCTAAATTAGAAGCCGTACTAGATCCTCATCACTCGCTGATGATCTTTGATATCTCCGTACCGCGCAACGTCCATAGTGATGTTAACGATCTAGTCAATATTCAAGCCTTCAACGTAGACGATCTCAAAGCCGTCGTCGCCCAAAATCAAGAACGCCGGATCAAAATGGCTCAAGAAGCCGAAGGTATCCTCGAAGAAGAAGTCGAAAACTTCAATAGTTGGTGGCAATTGCTCGAAACCGTGCCCACAATCAACTGTTTGCGGGATAAAATGGAGACAATCCGGCTCCAAGAACTCGAAAAAGCTCTATCCAGATTAGGTGCTGAATTTGGCGAACGCCATCAAGAAGCGATCGAAGCTTTAACTAAAGGCATCGTCAATAAAATCCTCCAAGATCCGATGGTACAACTCCGCGCCCAAGAGGATGCCGATACCCGCCGCAAAGCCATGCACACTCTCCAGGTATTATTCAACCTCGACAGCGAACAGCTCGGCGCGAATTCTAATGTGTAGGCTTTAGGCTTTAGGCTTTAGGAGTAGAGGGTAGAGGGTAGAGGGTAGAGGATGATGAGGTTTTAGGCTTTAGGCCTTAGGGAAATACAGATCTGCATCCAGAGATATGTCCCAATTCAGCCCAATTCAGCTCGATCCTAGTCCAACAAACCTTAACCAAGCACTATCCACGACGTACCGCAACCCCCACCCCGCTTCCCACAATCCAATCCTTACGCAGGGGAGTTTGAGGGGCGGCGTTCCGCTCATCAACGGGGGGTCTGGGGGTCGGAACCCCCAGATCCAGGTTCTGCCCCCACTAATAAACCCGCAACCCACAAGTTCTCATCGCTTGCTGATTGGCTTATTACAGATAGTCACATTAATTAGGAATACACCTAAAGCTAATTATGGACATTTCAGCATCGATCGAACACGCCATCACCAACTACTTCAGCCAGTGGCTCATCGCCCATCCCTATCTAGCCTGGACGATCGCCCATCCCCTCCCTGGACTAGGCTTACTATTACTCACAATCTTCTCTCTATGGGGGCTAATTAAGGCGATCGGACGTGGCATCGAACAAACATGGCTGTTTTTGCTCACAACACCATTTAGACTGCTCCAGCCGATTTTTGGGTTCATGTGGAGTTCGATGCGCGGCATTGGGCACAATAAGCCTAATGATGAACAGTTGAGCTGGAGATCGCTCCCAAATTCACCAGAGCGGATCGACTATATTATCGATCGATTAGAGATCCTCCGTCAAGAACAAGATGCCCTACTCCAAGAGCTATCTACACTCGCGGGTTCAGCCTCCTTAAAATCTAATCCTGGGGCGATATCGGATACTCAGTATCAAAATCTGTACGCCAAGTTACTGAAATAAAACCAACTTCAACTTTTAGCACCTACTACTGTTCAAATAGATATGCGATAATAAAAATGTGAATGTATCGTTTGTGTAGCTCTTACTCTCATAAGTTCAATAGCGTGGCTAGACTTGTCTCGAACCTTTTACCGAAATTTGAAAAATTGCAAGATTGTAATTCAGTGGAAAGATTAATTAACGTACATATCGAGAAACTACCTGAAGGCTACTACTTAGCCACTTCCGATGCTCTACCTGGATTAATTGCTCAAGCTCCAAGTCTCACTGAAACTCTAGAAATAGCTCAGGATGTTGCCAAGCAAATATTGACAGCAATGGCAGAACGCAATCAGCTAGTTGAATGTTTCCCCGCCATTGCCGACGAATTTGATTGCCCTCTCGTACTAAGCAAATAAGCGGGATGGGCAGGTTATCGGGATTCAGATATCGTGAAGTAGCTAAAGTGTTGAGAGTATATGGATTCGCGCTCGATCGGCAAGCTTCTGGCAGTCACGAAATCTGGTTTAATGATAGCAGCGGCAAATATACCACCGTCCCCAACCACAATGGTGACATGCCTGAAGGTACGCTTCGCCAAATTTTGAAGCAGACAGGCATTGAGACTGATGATTTCTTGTATCATTCTCACTGATAGAGGGTAGAGGGTAGAGGGTAGGGAAACACTCAATCGCACAGTACATGAGACATTACCAACACCCTTGCGCGAACAATCGCTAAAATTGTTTTAGGTAAGTCGATCGCGAGTATTTTAGAACAGTCTGGTGTATACTCTTTGACATAGCTACTGAAGTATTTGACTAAATCCTCCCCCTACTCTGCACCCTCTACCCTCTACCCGCTCATGCTTGCTGGATCGACCCAATTTGAAACCCTAGAACAGGCATTAAAGCATTACTTTGGGTATGATGAGTTTCGATTGAGTCAGCGGGAAATTATTAATACGGCTCTAGCCAATCGAGACTTACTCGTTGTGATGCCAACGGGTGGCGGGAAGTCGCTCTGTTTTCAGTTACCAGCATTATTAAAACAGGGTGTGACGATTGTGATATCGCCGCTGATTGCCCTGATGCAGGATCAAGTGCAGCAACTGACGAATAATGGTATTCCAGCTACTTTTCTAAATAGTAGTATTAGCACGGAAGAAAGACGCGATCGAGCAGCGGCAATTTATAATGGCGAGATCAAACTTTTATACCTAGCTCCCGAACGTTTGAATCAGGAATTTATCAGTAACTTTCTAATCGATCTGCATCAAGAAGTGGGGATTTCTGGATTTGCGATCGATGAAGCGCATTGTGTATCTGAATGGGGTCATGATTTTCGTCCAGACTATCGGAAATTATCGCAATTAAGACATTATTTCCCCAAAGTTCCCTGGTTGGGTTTGACAGCGACAGCCACAGATCGAGTCAGGCTGGATATCATCAAGCAGCTAGATCTCCGCGAACCAGATATTCATGTCGCTAGTTTCAATCGTCCGAACTTATATTATGAAGTTCGCCGCAAAACTACTACTCCATACAAAGAACTCCTCGCTCAAGTCAAGCAGTCAAAAGGAGCGGGAATCATCTACTGTTTGAGTCGCAAGAAGGTAGATGAACTCACATCAAAGCTACAGCATGATGGGATTAAAGTATTACCTTACCATGCTGGTTTGGATAGTGAAACTAGAACCAATAATCAAAATAGCTTTATCCGCGATGATGTGCAAATTATGATTGCCACAGTCGCCTTTGGAATGGGGATTAATAAACCCGATGTCCGGTTTGTGATTCACTACGATCTACCGCGAAATATTGAAGGTTATTATCAAGAATCGGGACGCGCCGGACGCGATGGCGAACCCGCTCATTGTACGCTGTATTTTGGGATGGGAGATATTAAGACGATCGAGTATCTAATTGCTCAGAAGATCGATCGAGAAACGGGGATGGCACTTGAAGAGGAACAGCGAATTGCGACTCAACAAATGCGGCGGGTGATTAATTATGCGGAAGCGACTGAATGTCGAAGGATTATTCAGTTGGGCTACTTTGGCGAGAGTTTTCCTGGTAACTGCGATGGTTGCGATAACTGTAAGTATCCTAGACCGATTTCCGACTGGACGATCGAATCGCAAAAACTATTATCCTGTGTGGCTAGATTTAGCAAACAGGGACGCAATTTTGGGCTGAGTTATACCATCGACGTGCTACGCGGTTCTAAAAGCGATCGAGTATTGAAAAATGGACATGATACTCTCTCTACTTATGGGATTGGCAAAGATCGCACCCAAAATGAGTGGCGGATCTTAGGCAGATCGCTGTTACATCAAGGTTTAGTTGATGAAACTAGCGATGGTTATTCCGTCTTGACGCTTAATCCCTTGAGCTGGGAAATCCTCAAAAGCCAGCGCAAAGTAGAAATGGCAATTGCGCCGAGCCTCCCCACCGCCGAAACTCTAGAGATCGGTACCAATACTGCTGAAATCCAATCCCTATTCAACCGTCTGCACAAACTCCGCAAACAATACGCCGACGCAAATAAAGTGCCACCATATGTGATTTTTGCCGATTCCAGCCTCAGACTGATGGCACAACAACAACCGCAAACCCTCGCTCAATTTGCCCAAATTTCCGGTGTAGGGGCACGAAAACTCGCGCAGTATGGGGAAATGTTTACAGGTGAAATCAGAGCCTTCCGCGCCGAATCTGGCCTGTCTGTGCAAACAGAATCCGATCCTACACCCCCATTAAATCCTTCTCCCCCCAGCAAAAGTGAGGTATCCTATACCCACTTACAGACATTGGAATTGTATCAACAGGGTTTGAGTTTAGCTGAGATCGCGACAAAACGATCGGTACGTGAGAATACTATTTCCGAGCATCTGATTAAATTGATCGATTGTGGTTATGAAGTCAATATCGATCGGATCGTACCACCTGCAAAAGCAACCGCGATCGAGCTAGCAATTAATACCGTCGGAGCTGAGAGGCTGACACCGATCAAGGAGCATCTGGGGGAGGACTATAATTATGAAGAAATTAAACTAGTCAGAGCGAGGCTGAGAAGTCAAGTTGACAGTTGATAGTATCGTAGGGTGTGTTATCGCGAAGCGTAACGCACCTGGGGGAATAGAAGGAAATGGCTCACTCAAATAAATCTCACGAATCATTTACGATCTCTAAGTTGATAGTTGATCGCGAAGTTTTAATGATACAACTCTGGTTGGTTTGTTGCGGAGATCTTTACCCCACCCCAGCCCTCCCCTTATAAAGGGGAGGGAGCATAAAGAATCGGCTCTAATTGCTGCTAGTAGAGCTAGGATTTGACAGGAGAGAGCTACTAAATGGATTGGGTAAATCGGCTGTACGAACTGGCGTGTCACCGCGTTGACGAATTAAGTCTCGATAGATGTTGTTAACAGCGCGAGCGTCGCTTACAGCGTCAAGATCGGGATAGCTCAAACCAAATAGTAGTGTAGCTTGACGATCGATCCCTGTATTGCGATAGGTATCGCCTGACTGCTTGAACATCGCATCAGTAATGGCATCAGTAATCCGTGGGGATTCTGCATGTGCTGGGGATGTAAAACATCCAGCCGCTGCAATAGCTAGGGCTAGGAAACCGAGCGTCTTTAATTTCATCATGAGTTAAACCTATAGATCGATTATTTACGTTATTCAACTAGTCGATGACCAAATCAGGAAGATTTAGTCGAGATAATGGGTGGTGGCTAGGATAAGATCTAATACCCACGATCTAAACATCACAATTATGCCTTCACCTTCTGGCAATATTCCCTATTCGACGATCGATCTAACTACTTTGCGCCAACATCTTTTAGATTTGCTCTGTCAGTTAGCCTACAAGGAAGGAGATTTCGTGCTATCTTCCGGTCAAAAAAGCACCTATTATATCAATGGTAAACAAGTAACTCTCCACCCTGAAGGGGCTGTAGCCACCGCACGGCTGATGTTAGCCATGCTACCCGCCGATACGGATGCTGTCGCGGGTTTAACGCTCGGTGCAGATCCGATCGTTTCTTCGGTGAGTGTCGTATCTGTCTATGAAGGCAAATCTATCCCCGCATTAATCATCCGCAAGGAAGCTAAAGGACATGGTACCCAAGCCTATATCGAAGGTGCAACCCTCAAACCAGGCGCAAAAGTGGTCGTATTGGAAGATGTCGTCACTACCGGACAATCAGCGATGAAAGCGGTAGAACGACTCAGAGCTGCTGGTTATGAGGTCGATCGAGTGTTAACATTGGTCGATCGTCAACAAGGCGGTGCTGAATTTTATGCCGCTCAGGGGTTACACTTTGAGACGATATTTACGATCGAAGATTTACAGGCTAGGTATCGCGAATTAGGACTTTAGACTCTAGGTTTTAGTTGTAGGGTGTGTTAGCAAAGCGTAACGCACCAATAATGTAAGGTGGGTACTGTCTAAGTGTTAGGCAATTTGATGTCTAAGAGGCTGTTTGAAAAGTTTTATTTGTGACGCGCAGACTGTCAATCCCCCTAAATCCCCCTTAAAAAGGGGGACTAAGACTCTTGCTCCCCCTTTTTAAGGGGGCTGGGGGGATTCAATCTATACTTTTCAAACACCCTCTAATTAAAGATCGCAGTTGGATCGATCGCTACAGGTAAAATTCTATCGATCGAACCAACTCAATCCGATCGCCCTTCGCGATTATCTCACCTGTTCGGTCGCCGAATTCTGGCTACAGGCAAATTATAATCGAGAGTAGGAAAGCAATATCTAATCAACCGATAGGAGATGACTATGACTTCCACCACACCGAACATTATGCCGATCGAAGACATTGAAGTAATGGCTCGTCGCATCGAGGCTGCGGCTCAAAAGCAAGTTGCGATCGACATCGCTCGTCTCAAAGCAATGGGTAAGCCAATCCATTACGAAATCGGTAAAAAATTGGTAAGAGAAGAAGCCAATGGGCAAAAATTTGAGTATCGATTGCTAGCAGATGGTAGCGAAGAAATTTTAGAAGAACTCCATTAACCCATGCCAGAACTCAGAATAATCGCTGGTGCAAATGGATCGGGAAAATCTAGCTTAACTAAGCTTTCGACGATAATTCTACTAGTGCAGGGCATCAATTAGTTGCAACGCGCGATCGAGAAAGAACGGTAATTTATATGCAGGAATTACCTGGATGGATCGATCGAGCAAATCTAAATATATAAATGTATGACAGAATTAATTGAATTTGAGACAGATCGCCTCTATTTACGCCAATGGATTGAAGCAGATCGAGAACTTTTTGCGCGACTTAATGCCGATCCGCGCGTAATGGAATTTTATCCTAATGTACTCGATCGAACCGCTAGCGATGCAATGGTCGATCGAGTTCAGGCAATCATTAAGGAGCGTGGTTGGGGCTTGTGGGCGGTAGAATTAAAGCCAGATAAGCAATTCATCGGCTACGTTGGTTTGCACGTCCCCAAGGCAGATTTACCCTGCTCTCCGTGCGTCGAAATCGGTTGGAGGTTGGCTTGTGAATATTGGGGCAAAGGTTATGCAACCGAGGCAGCTAGGAGCGTGTTAAAAGTCGGTTTCGATCGACTCAATTTACCAGAAATTGTCTCGTTTACCGCAACAATCAATCGCCGATCTCGCGCTGTTATGGAGCGATTGGGGATGAATTTGGATGCCGAAACATTCGAGCATCCGATCGTTCCAGCCGGACACATCCTGCGCGAACACATTCTCTATCGATTATCCAGGGAGGAATGGCGATCGATCCCATCGTCAATGCCATAATACCGGATATTCGGGACTGAAAAGCTGCTAAAGTGAATGATAAAAATATATAAAAATTGCGAGGAAAGCTAGTTTGAGTCAGCGTTCTGGTATTGCACCCCATGGCGGTAAATTGATCGATCGCATCGCCACCCCCGCTCAAAAGGCTGAGTTTTTGACTAAAGCCGATAATTTACCTAGAGTAACACTGGACGAACGGGCATTTTCCGATCTAGTGATGATTGCGATCGGTGCTTTTAGTCCGCTTCAGGGATTTATGCCAGAAGCGGATTATAATAATGTCGTCGCCAAGATGCGATTGGCAGATGGTTTACCTTGGTCGATTCCGATTACTTTGTCGGTAACTGAAGCTGTTGCCGCACCATTGGTAGTAGGCACGCTCATTCGCTTGGATGACACTACAGGTAAATTTGTTGGTGTTCTAGAATTAACCGATAAATATACTTATAACAAGCAGCAAGAAGCAATTAATGTCTATCGCACTGATGATGAAAAACATCCAGGTGTCAAAGTCGTTTACGACCAAGGTAATGTTAATTTAGCTGGTGCAGTCTGGTTATTAGAACGAGCAGCACATCCTCAATTCCCCACCTATCAGATCGATCCTGTAGCTTCCCGCGCCGAGTTTCAAGCCAAAGGTTGGAACACCATCGTGGGATTTCAAACCCGCAACCCGATTCACCGCGCCCATGAGTATATTCAAAAGTGTGCGATGGAAACTGTGGATGGGTTATTTCTGCATCCATTAGTTGGCGCGACAAAGGAAGATGATATTCCCGCAGATGTGCGGATGCGTTGCTATGAGATTATCCTCGAACATTACTATCCTAGCGATCGAGTAATTCTCGGCATCAATCCCGCCGCGATGCGCTATGCTGGGCCGAGAGAAGCCATCTTCCACGCCCTAATTCGCAAAAATTACGGTTGTACCCATTTTATCGTCGGACGCGACCATGCGGGCGTAGGCGACTACTACGGTACCTATGATGCTCAACACATCTTTAGTGAGTTCGAGCCAGGCGAACTCGGCATCACGCCGATGATGTTTGAACACGCTTTCTATTGTCAAGTTACCAAATCAATGGCAACTACCAAAACTAGCCCTAGTACTCCCGAACAACGAGTGCATCTATCGGGGACTAAAGTCCGAGATCTGCTGCGTCAAGGTGAATTACCGCCACCAGAATTTTCGCGTCCTGAAGTTGCCGCTGAATTAATTCGGGCGATGAAAGGAAACAAATAAGTGGCAATTATCAACTAATACCGAGCATCTGCGAATCGATTACCAAGTATAAACAATAAATCTATGTCTATCAAATTTTCAATCTCGACAATAGCAATCGCGGCAGTATTAACATTAACTCATGCTGCGATCGCGACTGCTGAAGTTTACAAAACTAGCAAAGATCAAGTGGTAGTTACAGGTTTGACAGCTAAACAAAAGTACCCCATCAAAGGGACTAATGCTAAGAACAAGCCAGTCACACGTAAAGATGTCGCCGCAAATACTTGTGGTGAAGCTCTAGTTGATGGTGCTGGAAAATATAAATCATTGGTTGTCGGTACAGAAACGATCGATCCTGCTACTTTATCTGTTAGAGAACATGCTAAGTGTAAGGGTGACATAACCACACGTCAAGCGAGTACGCTATGACGTGGGCTTCCTTGCAGCCCTATTAAGGGTGTACAGGATTTCCTTCATGGTACTGTTATCTATAGAACCAACTACAGAAAGATTCCC
>NZ_JBGSQZ010000188.1:0-11494 GCF_041737865.1 Chamaesiphon sp. | reverse complement strand
TTGTTCTCTCAACATTTGAGCTGTCTGTGCCCAACGACCATAGTCTACTCTTAACATCTTTGCGTTGACCTCAATTTACTCCTCAGAATCAGATTGTCTCATACTTTGAAAACTATGGGTTTGAAGTTGGACGGGGTTTATTTGTCTAATCTCTATCAATATAAGCGCAACATGATGATTTCATCTGTCCCCACTCGAAATTATTTCTAGCAGTAAATTTTGAAATTATCCGCTTTTATGCAAAAAATGGCAAAGAGGCTAAAATAACTCAACGCGCCAAAAACGCATTAATACGCCCCAAACCTTTGCTAGTCATGCTTTTTAGCTGGATCGGCAAAGGTTTGGGGTAAAGCCGAGATCTGTGTAGTGAGTTATATCTGGACGGGTTCACTCAATGGCATTCAATTACAACTCTACTGGGCGGGAGACCCGTCCAGTGGGGAACTTGGCTATTTTATGCTGTGCTGGTAGATTTCGGTGATGCTGTTGCGGATGAACTATCTGTTCCATTCGACCGGATTTCGTTAGAGATGATTTATCGGGGTCTTTATCATTTCTATGTCGCTCATCACAAAGGTTTAGCCACTGACCCTATTAAGTATTTTGCAGCTCCGGCAAATCGAGACTTGGGCGTTCTTAAATCTATTCGTAAGCCATTCAAGAAATTGATTATTGCCCCCTTCCCTGACCGAACGAGCAGGGAGGGACAATTTTTCTTTGAGCCATCCGCTCAAACCTGCGTGACAACTGCACTCGTGTCTTAACTTGTCACGAATGGGGGAACCCGACGGTTTAGCGCACCAAGCAGAGAATTGATAATGGGGTTTTTCAGGTGGGAGATCGACTGTGAGAAATATCGATCGCATGTTTATGTTGTGGAAATCGACAGTTTGTGGTGGGAAATTCGGAACCCACCCCGTCGCTTCGCGCCACCCCTCCGAGGAGGGGAATTTTTAGGCGACTATCTGAAGTTGCTCGCGGGTGTAACGGCGAAGATTGCGATCGATCCGTTCTACTGTGATAAAATACTGTTAGATATATATAATTATTAGTAACTTATCCGTGGCTGAAGTTGAAATCGCCCGCTCCTCTGACAACAACCGGAGATCGCCGCTAGACGATCGCATCCTAACCCTAGTAGGTAAGGCAGGAATCGCCCGCAGTAACGATCTGCGTTCGCAAGGTATCCATCCCCAACAGCTCCGCCGCCTCACCGAATCAGGCGCATTAGTGCGGGTGAGCCGAGGACTATATACTTTACCGGATGCCGATTTCACCGAATTTCAAACTTATGTAGAAGCTTGCACCCGTTTCCCACGAGGCACGATCTGTCTGTTATCGGCTCTGCGCTTTCACGAACTCACGACGCAAAATCCTTTCCAGATCTGGATGTCATTTGATAATCGGTGGGGTTTACCTAGCGATAACCTGATTCCCTTGCGACAAATTAATATGTCGGGAGCATCCCTAACCGCAGGAATCGAAACCCATCTAGTTGCTGGAATTCCCGTCCGCGTTTATGACGTACCGAAAACGATCGCTGACTGCTTCAAATATCGATCGACAGTCGGACTAGATGTAGCCCTAGAAGCACTCAAGGAAGCATGGACGGAACGGAAATTGGATCTAAATATCCTATATAAATACGCTCGGATTTGTCGGGTACAGCGGATTATCCAACCCTACTTGGAGATGCTGGTACTATAACGCAATCGGACGAGCGCGAATCGCTTTCCCCTTTCCCCCATAAACAATACTTGAGCACTAGTTATCCTGGCTAATCGTGAGAGTCATTTTTTTTACACCATGCGAATAGATCGACTAGAAATCAAAAACTTTAAGAAATTCTCAGACTATACCTTGGAATTGCACCCCCAATTCACCCTACTAGTGGGGGACAATGGCACGGGTAAAACCACACTGCTGGATGCTTTAGCAATCTCGGCAGGAGTTTGGCTGGTCAACTCTCCCGATACGACCCTTAACAATAGTCGCCGGAATATTCTCCCCTCAGAAATCCGGCTAGAAGCAATCTCATCCGATACCATTACCCAACTTGTCGAACGAACGCCCGTCCAGATTAAAGCAATAGGCGCACTCGACGGTCGAGCGGTGCAATGGCTCAGACAAATTAAAACTAACGGTTCTAGAACCTCTAACACTGGAGCTAAAGCAGCATTAGAAATTATCTCCAGTTTATTTCAACAGGTTGCCGCAGGTGCAAAAATCTGGCTGCCAATTGTCGCCTACTACGGTGCGGGTCGAGCTTGGCTCCCCTCCAAAAGTCGCGACCCCAAAGCGACGATTACAGCCAGTCCTGCCCGTCGCTGGGATGCCTTTTATGACTGCTTTGAAGAACGAATTAGAATCGCCGATCTCCATACCTGGTTTCAGAAAGAAGCGATCGCTTCACTCAATCGCCAAGGAGAAATCCGCCCTGGTTATTGGGTGGTCAGGTTCGCTGTATTAAGCTGTATTCCCGATGCGGAAGACCTCTGGTTTGACCCAGAACGGTCGGAAATTGTGGTTTCGATCCAAGGCAATCCCCAACCCTTCAGTAATCTGAGTGCTGGTCAGAAAATGATGGTTGGCTTGATTGCCGATATTGCCATCAAAATTGTTACTCAAAATGCCTCTTTTTTAAGTGAAGGCTCGAACATCAATGGTGGCAACTTACCGCGAGTTTTACAGCAAACGTCAGGGCTAGTTCTGATCGATGAAATCGACGTACATTTACATCCAAAATGGCAACATCAAGTTGTCAATGACTTGACTAGAACTTTCCCCTCAATTCAGTTTGTCTGCACTTCCCATTCGCCACTAGTAATTGGGGAAGTTGAAGCCAGCCGGATTAGAATCCTTGAAAACGATAGAGAAACTAGTGGTGCAATTGCCACTATTCCCACTGAGGCTTATGGACTCGATGCCAATCGCGTATTAGACGAACTAATGGGTGCTAGCGATCGCAATAGAGAAGTATCGGAACGCCTACATACGCTATTTGAGCTGATCGATGCTGAAGATTTTGCAGCAGCTCGTCAAACGATCGCGACATTGAGCGACAAACTCGGCGAATCCGAGCCAGAACTAACCCGCGCTCGCTCGTTGATTAAATTTTTAGCAGGTAATGAATGAGAAATATCCACAAAAACCCCGAACCGAAATCCTTGACCGAACACCGATGCAATACTAATACCGATTATGATAACTATGCCGCAAAGGATGACCTCAGAGCGAGCTTAATTGGCGAACAACGAGGAATTTGCTGTTACTGTATGCAGCGGATTTATCCCGATTCAGACAAAATGAAGATCGAACATTGGCAATGTCAAGATCTATATCCCGAACGACAGTTAGAATATAAAAATTTGCTGGGGGCTTGCAAAGGTGACGAAGGACAAAAGCCTGACAGACAGCATTGCGATACCAAAAAAGGCAATCTCAATCTAAGTTTTAATCCTACCGATCCAGCTCACGATGTTGAAGGTAAAATTCGGTTTTTGGGAGATGGGACGATTGCCGCAAATGAGGAGCGATGCGATCGCGAAATTAATGAGGTATTGAATCTGAATCAAGGTACCTTAACTCGCAATCGCAAAGCCGTACTAGAGGCGTTTCGGCAAGGTTTAATCCAAGCTAATCCCTCTGATGCCGACTTGCGAAAACAACTTGCCAAGTGGAATGGGGATAATGGTGGCGAGCTAGCTCCATTTTGTCAAGTTGTCGTATATTATCTGCAAAAAAAGATCGCGAGAATGAAGTGAAAATAATGCGATCGCCATCCCCAAGTCAAACAGGCTGAAACCCATGTTTGGCATAGTTTCAAGCTTATCCATAATTTCGCAATCGTTCATTATTTTGCTGACGCTGAGTGAATCTACCCCCAGAAATTTATCTTGCCGACATCCAGGGAAGTGGCACAATTTTACACGGATCTCGGCTCGACACCTACTAGTACTAGGAAAGCTCGCATGTGCCCTCACTGGGGTATAGCGGCTCGCGCCCGTCGGGTTCCTCGACGCGAAAAGCGAGACAAGACAGCACGGTCGGGCTACCATAGAGGTGAATGAGTTAAAATTGGCGTTGTTATTGTTAGCCCAATGGCGCGGTGGCAGGTGTCTGGATCCCAATCGGAGTAAGGTTACGTGCCAAAGGTAAAATCCGATCGGAATTGCTTAATTTTTTATACCCTTCATGTTTGCGAATATCCTCTAAATTCCAGTAATACTGGATCGATCGAATCCAATGAGAAAACTATTTATATTCTTAGGTTTATCTCGCTGAATAGCTTAACTGAACTGACCGATCTCGATCTCAGTGGAATTCAAATTAGCTATCTTACACCACTGAATAACTATCAAATTAAAGACATTAGCGCGGTGAGTAGCTTGAGTGAATTGACTTATCTCAATCTCGAAAACAATCGAATTCAAGATATCAGACCGTTGATTAGTTTGAATAAGTTGACAGTTCTCTCGATCGAGAAGCCTGCTAGAGATTTTTATATTATGAAGTCTTTGGAGAAACCTATCCAGTATCGAACTCAGTTGAGATCTTATTAGAGTTAACGGCGATTAGACAGCTAAATTGTCAAGTTCGATCGAGTGGATTTATTTCGGTTCGAGAGCGATCTGCTGTTGGCACTCTACCATGTCACGATCGGGACTATTTACCAGCGTACTAACTGGGTAGAGTTGCATCGCCGCTGCGGGATAAGGTTTGAGCAAAGCTAATAAGCGATCGGTTCTAGAAACACCAGCATCGAGCCACGAGGAGTAATCTTCAGGAGCGAGAATGACAGGCATCCGGTCGTGAATCGGCGCGACCAGATCGTTCGCCGATGTCGTCAGAATCGTACAGGTTTCGATGAATTCTCCTAATGGACTTTCCCACTGCTCGAATAGTCCTGCGAACGCGAGCGGATGTCCGTCTTGCAGACTGAAAAAATACGGTTGTTTCTTGGCTTTACCACCATTGACTCGCTGCCATTCATAGAAACCGTTGGCAGGGATGAGGCAACGGTGGTAGCGCAGCGCAGCGCGAAATGAGGGCTTTTCGGCGACAGTTTCAGACCGAGCGTTAATTGGCTTGCTGAATTTGGTTGGGTCTTTGACCCAGGCGGGGAGCAATCCCCATTGAAATAAGTGCAACTGTCGCTGTAATGAGTTTGGGAGTTGAAAGACAGCCATTACTGGCTGGGACGGGGAAACATTGTAGCGAGGGGGTGGGAAGTCATTGGTATTTACCCCGAAAGCATTAGCGATCGAAGCTGCTGTAAAAGATTGTGAAAAACGTCCGCACATATTGACTGCAATTAGTTCTTCCGTCTTAACATCTTAACCGACTGCCGTTCGGTAAGCTAAAACCTGACTCGATCGATACCAACCTTACGCTCGATCTTTGATTAAAGATAACTGGATACCCATACTTACATTACTAGCTTGACTCAGATCGTTTTGACGAAGATCGCACGACCTGTCATCTGTGAGAGCAATCGCTAAACTGAGTTGATGCTGAAATACTGGCGGGGTTAAATCTTGAAGATCGATCGCTAATGATAAGCTCAATTGTCCTGGCGTAATATTGCCTTTTTGTCCCTGATGATAGTACAGATGACAGCCCGTACATAGGGTAACTAAATTGTTGGAATTATTATTAAATGGCTGGCGGTCGCGGTGGTGGACTTGGGCTGTGTATTTACTCCTAACTCGGCGCGGTAGATGGCGATAGCTGTTGCCTGGAGGTAAACACTGCATCCCGCATCGCTGACAACAATATCCCGATTGTTGTTTGATTGCATTAGCAATTTCATTCCAGTTTTCAGGATAGCCAGAAGTCATCATTTACTAGTTAAAACTCATGTTCCAAGTTTAACATATTGCATTAATAAATACGATCCTAAGATCGTATTTATTACAACGCACTATTAACTTTATGATATAATAAACAACAAATAAAAAGGTAAGTGCAATACACTTACCTCGCAAAAAAATTCTTATCTATATTATAAATGTTTTGTGTCAGCATTAGTATTTTGGGGCATTACCGATGCGCCTGACTACGAGAGGGAAACACGGATCTCTGCACCAATTTACGCAGAAAGTTACGAATAAGAGCGGTGAAGTAGTCGAATACCCCAAAGTACGCGGCAATCGCGATCCGCATAATCCCCAGCATTGGAAGTGGCAAATTACCTGGAAGGAAAACGTTGATGGTAAGTGGCGGAGTCGCTGCCGGATCGTTCCGCATCGTCAGGTGAGATGGGTGCAAAAAGCAATCTCTGAAAGCCTTGGTATCGATGCGATTTTGGCATTTTTGGCTTAAAATTTTGGTATGTAAATTACATACCAAAATTTGACCGGAATTAGCTCTGGGACTAGATTGAAGCGCGATCGATCGAGCGAAAACAGCTAAAAACCCTTTGAGTAGCTAGTTTCACCATTTTTTTAGTATGTAATTTACATACTAAAATTCGGCTAAAGCTGTTTGCTGACAGGAGATTCGAGCATTTTAAGAATCTTGAAATAGCTATAACCTTTGTGGTTCGCTAGTTTCAGTGTTTTTTTGGTATGTAATTTACATACTAAAAATTGGCTGCAACTGTTACTCTCAGGTAAATCTAGTCAGTTTGACACTAGATTTAGCCGATCGGCAGAAATAAAGTATGCTGTGGAAATATCGCGCGTTATCTCTACAGATATCTAATGACCGATTCTTCAGGATGTATCGTCAACCTCTTTCAGAAATCGAAACGTGGCTCGGCAATGACCGAACGATCTCAATTGAGGATCGTCGCTGGTTATGGCATCGATCGAGATATCCACGCTCATCCGATTAGCCCCAGACAGGTGCTGGTGGTGCGGCAAGAAGACTTGGTAAAGCTCGCAATCGACCCAGGCGAACTGAGCGAGAACATCGTCATCTCAGGGGCTAATTTAGATAGATTCGCACCTGGCTCCATGCTGAAATTCCCCAGCGGTGCGGCTATTCGGCTGACATTTCACTGCGAACCCTGCAAACGAGTCGCCCATTTGGTCGAGTCGCTTAAAAGCATCGAGGGCATGAGGGGCATTTTAGGGGTAGTTATTGCAGATGGATTCATAAAATCTGGGGATAGATTTGAGATCGAGCGGAACGTATTTCCCGCTTTATCCGATGTTCCTTACGAACGCTTTTTGGAGTTCTTGACGAAAATTCCGGCGGGTAAAGTAGTTACATATAAGCAGGTAATCGTCGGCATTGGAGTCTCACAAGGGTACTATCGCGCGATTCCCAAATACCTTCAAAAAGCAACTGCTGACGGGTATCCGGCGCATCGAGTATTAGACTCACAGGGCGATCTAACGCTACACGTTACCAACCAGCAAGGGCGATTAGAAGCAGAAGGGGTTCGAGTCATCGATTCATGCGTTGTGCTAGATGATTATTTGTGGAACGAGCCGACGATTTACTCGCACCTACGTTAATGGCGATCGAAAAGCCAAGTAAAATCTCGACTCGATCGTATAATCGAGGTGCCATTAATAATCAAGCTCTCCCATCGCTTCACCTCGAAGATCTTGCTGACATTATCGATCGATTGCCCTATGAGGTTATCATTCTCGATGATTTGACATTAGAGAAAGTAGCCGCTAGCGAACTTTTATTTGTGCAATTGTAGGTGATGAATTCTCCTAAATTCTCCTTTTTAAGAGGGGTTGGGAAGATTAGATCTAGGCTTTTCAGACACCCTCTCACAGTTGATCCCGATATCAAACACGATCGACTATTCCTGCTCCTTGCGCGGTCGTCCGCGTCGTTAATTAGTGCCGATCTTGTACAGGCTCAAATATGTTGAGCCAAAAGGATTATAGCTATTTTAATTCTTGATTAGTGCCGATCTTAATGCCGATGTTTTGGGGTTGGTAGTGCGATCGAAGGTTGAACCCACCCCACCCTACGGGCACCCCTGTCTTGTCGGTTTTTTTATTCGGAGGAAACCTCCAAATAAAACTGCCGCTCCGTTCGCGTAGCGTCTGCCTTCGCAGAGGAGGGGATTTTTTGGGCGATTCTCTTACGAGAGGCTACCGCCAACGATCGAATTGCGATTGGCAAAGGGCATGAATGGGCAGCCGCCACTAATGTTCGTCTCATTCTTGTTTACTCGACCGCCGCTTAGGCGGCGCGCAAGCTTCGGGGAAAACTCAAGGCATCAATCTTCCAGTGTTCGCCTTGTCGGACTAATTCGATCGAAATTGGAATTTCTCGATCGGATGTGAGGATGAGGATGGCATCGAAGGCATGGGCATCACCTTCAGGGAGCGATACTGGTAACAACAGTCGCTTGTGCTGGTCGATTTGATGCTTCCGCACGAGTTTCCGCATCTGCGCCTGGGAAATTGACTGTTTGAATCGGGCAGAGGTCAAACTATAAGCTGTCTCCAAATCGCCCATTGCCAAGTAATTAAAGAATTTGCCCAGCAGTTCCGGTATTCCCTCAGTCGCGGCAGATAACATGGCAGTAAAACCAATCCACAGGAGTAGGGCAATCGCACTAACAATCGCAGCACCGATACCAAAGTAAGACAGATAAGGTTGAAGCGTTTCCATTTATGTTTTCTCCCCTACCGATTCCTCCGATGCGGTTTTCGGCTTTTTCTCAAAAATCTGAATGCCTGCATCCACGATCTTTAAGCCTTGGCTACCTTCACCCAGCTTGCCACTAATTGGTCCCGCCCACATTTCAAATCCTGCGGCATTAGCTTCAGCCTTGCGCCAGCTTTTGGCATTGAGGATAGCAGTAAACGCGATCCCATTTTGGTCGATTAGTTCGACCTCAACTTTTTTATCAGGCAATGGCTTGGCTTGGGGCAATTCGGAGAATTTAAGGACGATTTCGGATTTAGCTGAGGGCATGGTTGAATCTGATAACTGGACAAGATCCGATTTTAGATCGATCTGGGAGCGGAATTTTCAGGCAACCATCTGAAGTTCCTCGCGGGTGTAACGACGAAGATTGCGATCGCTCTGCCACTGCACGACAAATTGTTCTCCTTCGAGCGATTCTACAATCCCCGCATCTTCTCCCCGCTCGTGAAAGGGATCGGCGGGTTTGACACGATCGCCTACCTTGAATTCGCGATCTTGTTCGGATGCGTTTTCGGAAACCTCGAACTTGCAATTCCTTAATTAATCCCTTGCGATCGACACCATCAGCCAATTCTTTGTCGAATATTGCTGGCGGTACCCAAAATTGCTGCTTCTTTGGTTAAGTCGTCAATGTGACGATAAGCTAACAAATTCCGCACGTTTACCGGATTGTGGGTATCTGCCACCCGATCGCCATGCTGATTGGAGACAAACAGATGCTCGATCCGGTTACAGGCTTCCTTTATTTCGATCGACCCCTCCCCGCCGCGAATATCTAGCCAATCATCAAACATCTGTTTAACCGCCCAGCCACAATGTTCGACAGGAAAAGGTAACAGATGATAACTATGGGCAAGCTCCAAACCAACCTGAACCAGAGCAAACCGAATCGATATCCTCGCAATGGCGTTGCCACAGAATACGTGCGAAATCCTGCAAGCTCATCCCCAAAGGCGTATTCTCTCGTCGAATTTTTGAGCTAAAACTGCCCAAATATCAGATGTTAGAATTGGCTCAGAGTAAATGTTATAGCCTATCTTGCAGGTTTTTGTTTTTACAGTTATTCTGTTTCAACGCCGTCCTGGAGCGTGCTTGCTTACTCTTGTACTTGTTTTTTCTGAATTTGTAACAGCCATAAATTATAAATCTAATAATAAAAATAAGGATGAATTTGACTGACTGTTAGTAATAAATTTGTAACTTTAGCATTTGTATAGCGGTCTGAACGGGGATAGACTAAGCAACTGTGAATCTGTCGATTATAATATGTATAATTAAGTTTATGAAGCTCGATATCGGCTAGTCTAAAGAGGATTCCTTTTCGATCGATTGCCTTCAATACATGCGGATCGACTCTAGTAAAAATAGTCTTCCAAACAGATGCTTCATAAGCTTGACTCAAGAAAAAGCTGTATTTCAAGTATTTATATTTACCGTTAAATCCTACTACTAAGGAGACGATTTTTTGAATCTGTTTGTGACATGGTGGTAGAACCTGCCACCAGTGAGCGCGAGTATCGATTTTAATCGGGAGGCGATCGAGATAGAGATGAAACTTGAGAGGATCGCACTCAGACACGAGCGCGTGAACTTGATGGTCGCACAGCAGCTCATCTAGTTTCCAGTCGGGGATCGTGGGAAACATGTGCCGTTGATATGAGGCTCCATAACACGTCAGCAGACTTTGCAAGGCGCGATCGACTAGTTCTCCCCCCGACGATACATAATTAATCAAAGCAAATGCCCCGTATTTCTAAAAGATTGCCAATTATTCTCCAACCATTTATCTATTTTCAGTTTCACGATCGGATTGAGTTGCTTCCCGTTATAGCCATTCTTGACAATTTCATGTAACGGAGTGCCGAGATCTACCGCTTCGAGAATTGCCGGATCTGCGAGCCAAGGCAGGATGTTAGCAATTTTAACTTTACCATCCTGTGAAAATTTGTCTAGCAGAGGTAACGGATCGAACCTATCCCAGTTAGGAACAGCACTAGTTATGCCTAAGTTAAATACGCAGACATGGTGCAGGTTGGGGTATTTAGTAACGAAATCGACGAACATTTGTTGGGATGTACCGCTCCCAAAGCTGCACCACCAATTTACAACTCTAAACGGTGGTGATTCGCTTGCCATAAGTGCGTTAATATTATTACTTTCTAGCCAAAGATCTATTCCGTCATTTGCTGGCAAAGATGAAATTATATCTTGCTTTAAACTGTATATTATATCGAACAGTCGATCGCCTAAATAGCTGAATTTAGTATCTTTAGAAAAGATAATCTGTTCGCTAAGTAATTTTGAACTTACTGACGACTTTTTAGCATCATCTTTATCTGCTAACGATCGACCAAAGCGACTGCCGATCGTCGAGCTAACTGAAGACTTTATATCCTTGTGCTGCCAAAGGGACACGGTTTCTTTGTCATAAGCTCGCGCTACATTATAATTAGGATCGGCATCAATTAAGGTAAACGCGCGATCGAGCTTAATAAATCTTTCACAAAATAGACGGGCGAGAGTAGATTTTCCAACTCCTCCTAAAACTCCATTGGAAAGATGTAGTGTTGGGATATTTGAATCGTCTATCTTTGGTGGTTCTATTGCTTCTACTTGCTCCACAGGCTCATCTTTTTTAGAATTGCTCATATCATTTAATCTCCAACATACAAACAGGTTTGCCAGTCTTTTTTATTCCTTTACGGATACAATCTTCTACAGATCTATTGCCAGATACAAACGCACGACGAAGGATTTTACCATCGGCAGTACTCAACCATTCCAGCATGGCACCATCCGAACCTCTGGCTAATCTTAATTGTTGAGGAAACATGGCAAAATATGCTAGCAATGATGCCGCTACCAT
>NZ_JBGSQZ010000168.1:0-5449 GCF_041737865.1 Chamaesiphon sp. | reverse complement strand
AAAGATATTTAGTCAAGCTTTATGCTGCACTAAATTTAATTAATACAATCTCATATTTGATTTTAGTTTCAGTTGATATTGTCGTGATGGCAACTAGTTGACAAGTACTATTGAATTGGCTGTTTTAATTTTTATCGATCGAAATGTACCCCATTTTGGTGCGTTCACCTTGGGCTGCTGGTGAGAATCAGGATCTAGGTGTTGTCAAAACTATCCGTAAACCCAATGTTAAGTTGATTATTGCCCCTTTTCCTGAACACAGGCATCCTGACGACCCGTTTTTCTTCCAACCAGCTTCTCAAACTCTCTTGACAGTTAGCTTACAGGCTTAACCTGTCACTGATGCTCCGAATAAAACCGCCGCTAAACCATCTCTGCGATCCGCTGCGCGTTGGCGTAGCCTGCGCTTTGCGCTTACGGGAAACCCGACGAGCGCGCGTCGCTGGTGCAAAATGTGAGACTACTAAATTTAATCTGGCGATCGATTATTCATCCATTTCCACCATTGAAATAAAGATCGAGATAAAACCAGCGGCTGTAGTTGTTTGGCATTCCGCGAGAGTAGATCTTGGGTAATCTCAAAAGCTGCGTATTGCAACCCCAAAAAACTATCTACAGGTGCATAGTAATTGCCTAAAGTAATGGCTCCCGACGCATAAACTTTACCCGATTGGTTTGCCATTGCAGCTAATTCAAAGTCAGCCGTAACAGTCAGTCTACCGAGCTGATTGATTGGTAAATTATATTGCTGCACCAAATCTTGGAGGAGTGGACTTGCCATGATTGGCGCATCTACAGCGGTAGCATCGATGATAAAGTCTGATTCTAACTGCATGTCGCTCTGGACTCCCGATCCGCGCACGGTGGTAATCGTGCCATCATGAGTAGGATGGGGTAAGACTTGCTGAACTTCGCCGTAGAAGATCTGATACCAGCCTTTATTGATGCCGCCAGTGATGATTCTGCGCCAGTCGGGACGATTCATCGTTGTCACACCGCCCCAATCGGCGAGTAAGTGCTGACGTTGTTCTGGTGTGGCAGTTTCGAGAGTCGCTTTATACTGTCCTCCCCAAGCAGATTTCGGCCAGTTGAAGGGCTGGAATTCGTAATTGTGTTCGACTTTTCGCTCGGCTAAACCGTATTTATTACCTTCGGTTTTTGCAGAGCGAAGTAATTGAATTACTTTGATTTCGACTTGCTCGTTACTACGTCGTAATGTGTATAGTTTCTGAAGAATTCGGGCGGCGACAATCCCCGTTCCGCGCAATAGTACCGTTCCCCCAGATGTAGCTAAAGATTCATAGATATGTTCGTGCGGTTCGTAGGCATTTACTACTGTCTTGAAATCCTGGGTGCGATCGCGATAGGCTTGTAAATCTGGCAAAAATTGGAGTGCGGGATAGCCAGTGGCAATATGGACGTACCGTGCGATCGTACAGGCATAATCAGTCGGTTGTTGGCAGGTATAGACGATCGCATAACGACCATCTGTAGTCTTCCGAATTGCTTGAACGTGAGCAGTCCGAATCATTTTGCGCCAACTAATCCGTGCTGCTTCCCGATCGATCGCCGCGATGACATCTCCAGATTTGGGGGTATAAGTAGCCGCCAGCGTGGGTTCGGCAAATACCTGCCAGATGTGTCCGAGACTCGATCGGAGTTTCCCCTTGGCAATGCCTCTAGTCGCCTCTAAGGTCGCATAATTAGGAAAGCCCCAAATATTGTCAGGACAAGCATCCGCAGGGGATCTGAGCCGCTCCTGGGGGACGATCTGAGCGTTGAGACAGAGTTGCTGATAGCGTCCGTAGGGTTGTTGCTCCATTCCCAATACTCGCACCTGCTCGGTACTCACCCCACCAATTCGCAGCAAATCTACCCAGATAAAACTTCCCAAGCCGCCGCCGATGGTGGCATATTCTACTTCTTCTACAGGCAATCCGGTGGCGTGGATGGCTTGAGGATCGATCTGTTGCTGTTGGAAAATCGGGGGTAGACAACTATTCACCTGAATTACAGGTGGTGGCGTAATTCGGGGATCTGGACGATTGGTGACAGAGTTAAATCCGATTTGGGATTGACTGGCTGGCGTTGTAAGTTGGACATTACTGGGAATAGCGATCGCGATCTGATAATTCCCAATTTGGATGACATCTCCAGGTACGATCTGACTTTGGGTCTGTTTTTGCCCGTTAATAATAATGCCATTACTACTACCTCGATCGACGATTGTCAGTCGATCTTGGTGGATCTCGATCGAGGCATGATAGCGGGATACGTCCAAACTACTCAATACAATCCGACAAACGCGTTGCCCATCGATGAGATCGGGAAGTCGCTCGAATTCCCGTCCCAAAGCAATTGGGACAGTTAACAGGGGTTCTTTGCGTTCTCCTGTGGCTGGATCTTCCCACATCAAACGGATTTGCACGAGTGATTTACAGAGTGTTTAGTTGTCAATTTTAGCAGTATGGGCGATTTTTTGGTCGATCTGTCAAGCTGGGTGTGAATTTAGCATTGACTCTGGTGCGTTACCCTCCGGGATAACACACCCTACAGTATTCTCACAAATCAAATAGGATTACTATATATGAGCGATCGATCGCCCAATGAAAATCTCATCCAGAAGTTAGCGGCGGGTAAATTATTTAGGATAGTTGCACTCGCGCAGTTCTGCATTCATCTATGTGTTTATATTGCGTCTTTTATCAAACTAATTACGATCGAAGCTGGTGGATATTATGATGTTGGCGTTTGGACTTTTATTGGTATTACCTCTGGATCGATGCCACTATTGGCGATCGGGGCGTGGCTAATTCGACACAGCTTGAAGATATCTAAAAAACAAAGATTTTGGGGATATTGCTTTGATATCTTAGTCTTGATTTGGATTGCTTCGATCGGCAAGCTAAGTTATTTTAGGTAATTGGCTGGTTTGAGGTAAATTAGGATATTTCCTCAAACCTAAAACCTCAAACCTAAAACTTAAAACCTAACCCGCAGCGCGACTCAGCAGTACGGGACAGGGTGCTTTTACCCGCACATAGTCAGAGATTGAGTTACCTAATAGGCGATCGAGATCTGGTAAGTTTTTAGCGATCGAAGGACGACGATCTGGCGAACCAAGCATCACGAGATCGGCGTTAAACTCCTCAGCAGCTCTACAGATTTCTTGACCAGGTTCGCCAGCAAAGACAATACATTTATAAGCTACGCCTTGTTTTTTTGCTTCATTAATCGCAGGTGCAAAGATCGGATCTTGTTCTGGTTTGATAATTGCAGCGGCAGATTTTTCAGTGGCTTTCACTTGAGTGATGAGGATTTGACTACCTTTAATTTCTCGTAAAAAGGAGAGTGCTAACTTTAGCGATGCTTGAGCAGGGACAGAGTTGTCATATCCCACCATGATTTTAGAAATACTTTTGATGGAAACATCATCCTTTACTAATAACATCGGGCGAGAAGTAAGCTGAAAGACATACTGACTAACAGAATTGGAGAGGATCGACTGGAGCCGATTTAGTCCCCGCGAACCCATAATAATTAGATCGGAATTTTCCTCGTCAGCAACTTGACAGACAATATCTTTAGGATCGCCTTGTTTGAGTCTGACATTGACTTTAGCGGGATCTAGTTTGAGATACTCGATCGCTTCAGCCAGGATTTTACCGCCAGCGGTGAGCTTTTGAGACATCAGCTCGGCGGAGACTTGCGGAGTCACTACATGTAAAATAGTGACGTTTGCCCCTTTGACGATCGGAATTTCCATCATCATTTTCAGCATCTGTTCGCACTTTCCCAATCCAGCGACAGCGATTAAAATATTTTGAATCATTGGTATAGTATCCTATCTAATTCTTAAATTAGCTGGTGATGAGATGAGTCTCGATGGTTTTGATAATTCGAGCGGTTGACTAGACTTCCTGCTAAAGTCAGGCTTTAGGCTTTAGGGCAAACTCCAGATGAAAATAATACTAGAAAAGATTTTGTTTTACTTTTACAGGAGGTCTACTGATGAAAATTCGATCCTCAAAGGATTGTTAAACTAGTTAGCTATATTCTCGATCTTGCACTGCTATCCCACTCATACCTCGCGATCGCAATATTATTTATTATTTAATTTTTCTAGCAGGTAGGGTATAAAGGATAGTGGCTCAATTCAATAGCTCCCATCATTAGATTGCCTCATGATTTCGATTAATTGTCTCAACCGCCAGTTTACAGATATTCAAGCAATCATCTTTGATAAAGATGGTACCCTGGAAGACTCTGGGGATTATCTTCGCAACCTCGCCCAAAAACGGGCACGACTAATTGACGCTCAAATCCCTGGTGTGGGCGAACCGCTGCTGATGGCATTTGGGGTAAACGATGGTGGCTTAGATCCAGCCGGATTGCAAGCGGTGGGTAGTCGCTCCGAAAATGAAATTGCGGCGGCGGCTTATATTGCCGAAACGGGGAGAGGATGGAGTGCGGCTCTAGATATTGTACGTGGAGCTTTTAGCGAAGTCGATCGAGTGATGGAATCTACCCCCAATGCGATGTTTCCTGGCTGTCAAGAATCGATCGAATCTTTCGCAGGTGCAGGGCTAAAATTAGGCATCATCTCCGCCGCAACTACCAGTCAAGTTGTCAAGTTTGCTCATTACCATAAGCTACAGCCTCATTTTCAGGTACTTTTAGGTTCCGATCTCCAGTTCGCTAAACCAGATCCGCGCCTGTTTCAATTTGCTTGTCAGGAAATCGGCGTAAATCCCGCGCAAACCCTGATGGTTGGCGATAGTAGCTGGGATATGATGATGGGCAGTCAAGGCGGTGCAGCGGGCTGTATCGGCATCTCCTGGGGTCGATCGATGCAGCCTTTGATGATGGCTAATGTGTCGATTGAGGATTTGTCCCAGTTACAAATTATTAGTTAGCGTGAGTTGCTAAGCTGTTTTATATCTAAATCTTTTGACTGAATCTCTTACAGCAAAGGTTCTAGAGGACAAAAAGAGTGTTTTAAATGTTTGACAGCTTACCGACTGGAATGCCTACGATTAAAATCGTGGCTAGTGTTGCAAAGTCCGCCTTCGCGGACTGACATATTAGCTCACAGCTTGCACCAATACATGAGGACTAGTAAAAGCAACAGCCCTTAGAGGATGTTTGGAAATACGGAGAGTATAAAAGATTCAGGCAAGTCTCCGTAGCATAAGTCGGATCATGGCAATATGAATAAAAGCTTCAGAAGAAGCAGGTAAACGTTCATAATCAACATTGAGACGGCGACACCAGTGCAACCAGCCATAAGTACGTTCAACAGTCCAGCGTTGGCTCTCCTGTACTTAGGGTGATAATTTAAACTTATTCAAATGATCGGAGCGGAGCGGAGATTATTTGAATAAGCAAGCCAACAGTTTTTCTCTCATCGATTTGAAACTAGCAAAACCGTAACTTTGGCGGAGAATTA
>NZ_JBGSQZ010000157.1:0-3626 GCF_041737865.1 Chamaesiphon sp. | reverse complement strand
TTAAGGGATCGGGGATGGGCACAAAGGCGTGTTTTTCTTGAGCATCACCAGCCTGTTCTCTAGCTGTTTCATAGCTATCGATCTTACCTGTCTTTTCGTCAAAAATAATATCGACGATCGTGCCCAAATCCATTCCTTCTAATGTCGTCAGCCGCGTCCCGCTGAGAACGAGATCGCGATCCAAAATTCGCTGGATTTGGGGAATCTCGCTGGCGTTAACGATCGCATCCCTGGTGTCCACCATCAAAGTATTTGGTAACATCCCAGCAATCCGATCGAATGCAATTACCGCAGCTTCATGAAACCAAGTTTTCTCCTCGACGACGATACCAACTAGTTGATGGTTACTGCGATCGATTACCAAATCGTTGACATCAGCAATTACCTCACCCGTATCGTTGGCGACAACGGGTTTACCGATGAGATCGCTACCTTTATACGTGATATTTTCCACCTCGCATCACTGGCTGGCTATGTACCGATCGATCCTGAATCGGACGATTGGTTTTACCAAAGTTGGGAATAATCGATATTATTCCTACATATTCGCAGACTGCGGCGATCCCCAGACCAATTCCTAGTAATATGAGAGCGATCGCGGCAGTAGGATTTGATTTTTTACCGATAAATCTTGGCATGTTCCGAATCCATTTAATTGCTCTATATCGATCCAAAAACTTCTGTTTCTGGATCGACTTCCGTAGTCTTAACCGACCAATCCTGTGCCGATGCCGGATCTAACTCCCACCGATCTTCGTCGCGATCTTCGATCGTGTCCTTCACATTTAGTGGTGTGCCATCAGGTAATTGAATCCCTACGGCGATCGCCATGTCTTCAGGATCGTTTTGACCAGGGACTGATGCACTACCCCCAACAGCTTCTTCGCCACTTACAGATGCTCTATAACCATCAGCTTCGAGATCTCCACCTGCGATTAAATTTAGTTCGTTATTCATATGCTTTTCTCCATTTTAAAGTTGTACAGAGAGTTACCCCCCACGTAAAAGGTGGGTGCTGTTAGGATGAGGTCGAAATCTCTATCCTAACAACATAATTATCGATTCACCTTATTTTTGATTGGGCAAGCTATTGACATTTGGGCTTTGTCGATCGGTATTTAAGATCGTCCAATTCAATTTAGTCAAACTCGCTAACGGCTTAACATCAGTAACTTGATTGTTGCTAATATTCAACCAATTCAATTCATTTAAATTTGCTAACGGCTTGACATCAACAATCTGATTTTTACTCAGATTGAGCCAATTCAAATTATTTAATTCTGCTAATGGCGTGACGCTACTAATTCTGTTGCCTTCGAGCGACAGTCCAGTTAATTCAGTCGCGTATTTTAATGGGTCGATACTGCCAATCTGATTTTCATTGAGGTAGAGATTTTGTAAATTGGTCAAGCTGCCTAATGGTGCAACATCAGCAACCTTATTCCGATTGAGATTGAGCGAATTTAAGTTACTTAAATTTGCTAATGGTCTGATATTACCAACCTGATTATTACTGAGACGGAGCCAATTTAAGTTACTCAATCCGGCTAATGGCTGGATATCATTAATTTGGTTGGTATCCAATGACAGCCCATTTAATTTAATCAAGCTGGCTAGCGGGGTGACATTGCCGATCTGATTATTGTTGAGGTAAAGCGAAGTCAAGTTCCGCAAACTTGATAATGGTTGAAGATTGCTAATTTGATTATCAGTCAGGTTGAGCCAATTCAAGTTAGTCAGACTGGCTAATGGTCGCAGATCGCTAATTTGATTGGTGCGGAGCGAGAGCGAACGTAAGTTCCGCAAACTTGACAATGGTTGGAGATCGCTAATTTGATTTTTAGCGAGATTAAGCTGTTTGAGACTAGTCAGTTGGCGATCGGCTAAATTACAATTTTGGGTATTAGCTTTGACTAGCAAGATTTCGATCGTGCGTTGAGTGGCAACTGGTAAAGTTTTGCGTTGCTGACACCATTGAGTAAAGCTTTTGCTAGCAGTCTGTTGACGAGTAACTGCTGCTGCTGGCAATGCTTGTAGTGCCAAGATAGATACACTAATTAGGGCAAGAAGTTTCTTCATATTTTTAGGATTGAGTATCGAAATAACTAAATGGTTGCAACCGTTGAAATCAGTTCTTTCGGTTGATACATCCATTTAATCATATCGCCCTGCATTCCAAATCGGCTTAACGGTTAGATCCAAAGTTAGCTCTATCCATCCTCAGACCTCAGCCGATCGGCTGATGACAGTGGTAATAAAACAGTGAAAGTACTACCCTGCCCCAGTTGCGAACTCACCGAAATTTTGCCATCATGAGCTTCGATGATTTGGCGGGTTAGATTCAGCCCCAAACCGTTACCAGAATAGCGATGACTGCCCTGATAAGCCCGCTCGAACACGATTGGGAGGTCTTGAGGATCGATCCCACAGCCAGTATCTTGCACCGTCATTTCTAGTACGCGAGGAAGTTTATTGAACTCTACAGTTATCGAGCCACTGGCGGTGAATTTAATTGCATTGCCAACCAAATTTACTAGCACACGACGTAACTCAATCCGCGACCCCTCGATATAGTAATCTGCCGGATTAATCGTACTGCGATCGATCGGTTGCACCGCCAAGAAGATCCCTTTTTCGGCAGCAAGGGGATCTAATTCGGCAATGACTGAATCGGCTAGTTTCAGTAGATTAAATTGAGTAGTTGTCAAAAATTTTTGCCCAGATTCATAGCGATAGATATCCAGCAGAGTTTTGGTCATTTCCAGCAAATCTTGATTGCTATGCTGCATCGAATTGAGAACTTGAATCGCTGAATCGGGCAAGTCTCCATACTTACCGCGCTGGAGTAGCCCCAGCACCCGATCGGCAGCGACTAGGGGAGTTTTGAGATCGTGGGTGAGGCGATAGACAAATTCTTCCCGCATCGATACCATCGCTTCGCGATCGTCGATACTGCGCTTGAGCCGGAGCAAGGCTCGGACTCTTGCTAGTAGCTCAGTTGGCGCGATCGATCGGTAGATAAAATCATCGGCTCCAGCATCCATCACCGCCACCATCGCCGCCGGACAGCGATCGATCATCAGTGCGATCGGTATAAACGGCAAATCTTTACGCTGTCGCAGTTGGCGAGTGAGTTGATAGGCTTGGGCCTCGGACTCGTGCAAATTTAACACCACTAGTTGTGGCAGCAATGCTTGAAGTTCGGCTAGGGCATTGGCGATCGGGATCTGCCGAACTTGGTATCCAGCTAATTCCAGCGCAGATTGCAAGAGATTGGTATTATCATCAGCATCATCGACGAGCGCAATGCAGTCTTTTGGCATAGTTGGCGGGTGAGCTTGATTTTTCATGATGCGCTGGCTCTAGTGAAGGGTACTCTCCAGCATGGCATAATGGGTTGGTGGGGTGTCATCAGTCCATTGGATACTTATGACGATCGCCCAGATCGATCGACCTAATCCATTTAGCTAGATATTCATGTCGCATCAGCCCCTGATTCGAGTCGTTATCATCGAAGACCATGCCCTCACCAGGCTAGGTTTACGTGGGCTATTAGAAGAGCATCCCCAAATTGAAGTCGTGGGCGAAGCCGCCGATGGTGTCGAAGGGCTAAGGTTACTCTTGGC
>NZ_JBGSQZ010000153.1:0-10772 GCF_041737865.1 Chamaesiphon sp. | reverse complement strand
TACGCTATGGTGTGGGGATTCCCATCTGGGTAGCTAAAACAGTGCATGATGCTCATCAGATCTTGGAGCGACTCCTCATGTGAAGAGATCTTCGCATTATCGACAACAATAATTTTACAGGAGTGCAGGTTGCAAAACCACTCTACAAAGTCAAATCCAAATCTACACAGCCGATCTTTGTACCATACCACGATCTCAGCTATGTTACCTTCAGATACTTGAGTCATCAGCTTTAAAAATCCCGTTCGCTGCCAGTTCATGCCACTGGCGATATCTTGGACAATGCGACAGCCAGGATAGATTTTACCTAATAATTCTATTTGTGACTCAAGATCTTTCGATCGATCGGGGCTGCTGACTCTAACGTACAACACCCGCTCTTTGTGCAAATTGACTGGTGTGGGCAATCGATCGACTGGAGAATTCGTCGAGCCATCGATAAATGCTGATTCGGGATAGCGGCGATGACCGCCAGGGGAGCGAATGCAGGGGATTTTACCCGCATCTGCCCAGTCTGCTGTAGTTTTCGGGTGATATCCAAATTGTTTGTAAACTTGATTTGGAGAGAGATATTTCACGGTTGGGGATGGGTACGTTATACTCCATTATACCCCGATATTTTATACTTTCTTCTGGTCGGTTTTCGCCGTGTCTACGTTGTCGTTCACAGCGGCAATCGACGATCGCCGCAGTGAGGGTCAAGTTTCGATCGAATGTCATCATTTTGACAAAGTTTCAATCTGAGCCAATAGTGATTCGATTTGGCTCCATTTATGTTGGTCTTGCTCCCAAATTTTGGAGCCAATAATTTGCCTGACGATCGATTTTAGACGGGCTGGTGGAGTGGTTACTACTACATCTGCGGGTGTTGCCATCATGCTTTTAATCTGTTTCATGAACTACCAGCCCTTACTTCGTTGAAGAGCTGGTTTCTGCATCCAGCCCTATAAGAGTTGATTTTTGACGCTTCAACTGACCTAGTTGCTTCATGCTTCCCGCAGTCTTGCGATTACGGGTGCGTGAAGTAGAGCTAGTGCCATCTGCATCTACGAAGCTAGTTCCTAACTCCGACAGATTGTTTGAATACCAAAGTAACAAGACCTCGCAGGATGCGATATCGCGCTGCTGGATGTATCCGCACGACTCGCATTCATGAATACGCTGGTCTAAAGTTTTCTTTTTCTGATGTCCGCATTTAGGACAAGTTTGTGATGGTTTGATTTGCCGAGTTGGTGCCTCAGCAAATAAGCCACTTACATCGTCCAATTTAGCTATAAGAGAACTTCTAATCATTCCCATCCCGACATCAAGAATTGATTTATTTAGACCAGCTTTTTGCTTCTTGCGTCTGCCTTTTTTGGCTTTAGCACTTATCTTTTTGACTTCTAGTTTTTCAGTGACTACCACGCTATTACAGCTAACAATTTGTGTAGTCTCTTGATGAACCCAATTCTGACGTTGATTGGCTACCTTTCGATAAATCTTACCAATCTGCTTTTGAGCTTGTTTCCATCTTCTAGAAGCCTTGACTCTCTTCTTGTAATTAGGCGAACGCTTACGCCGCTTTCTTCTACTCAATCTCTTGATTTCCAGTTCGGCTTTCCTCAAAAATCTTGGAGCAGCTACCAAACCATCAATAGTTCCATTCGACCAAGCAATTGCATCTTGGCAACCTAGATCGATAGCAACAACACTATCGGTAGTCTGCCGACTATTTTTGAGGAGAATTTCGTCAATTCCTAAAACAATTGAAGCATACCATTTGCCATTCCGATAAATGATATCTAATGCTTTAGGGGTGCCCCAAAGCCTAGCTTTACCACGCATCTGGATTTGTCCGATTTTAGCCAACTCTAAATATCCGTTATCTCCAATGCTGTGCGCTTTCCATCCCGTAAAAGAAGGATAACTCCAGCCTGAGTAATTACGGATAGACTTGAATTTAGGGTATTTGGTCAAGCCTTTGAAGAATCGGCAAAAAGCAAAGTCTACACGCTTAATAGTCGCTTGCAATGCTTGAGAATTGATGTTTTTATACTCTGTCCACACCTCCTTGAATGCTGGTAAGTTATTCTGCTGGTCGAAGTAAGAAACCGATTTGCCAAATTTTTGATACGCCACTTTACGTTCGCAAACCGCAGAATTATACAATTCCTTGTGAAGTCGGCGATGGTAGCGCAATATTCTACTCACCTCTTGAGTAGGATAAAGTCTGTAAGTAGCTCTGCGTAAAAGCATTATCAAATTGGTTGAATTCAGTGGTGAAGAAAATCACGTACATCTACTGGTTGATGCTCATCCTGATAACAACATTTCTCAATTGATTAGTTCACTCAAGTCAGCATCTAGTAGGATTGTTAGAAAGGAGTTCGAGCAACATCTCAAGCAATTTTATTGGAAGAAAGAAGATCCGAGTTTTTGGACTGATGCTTACTGCATTATTTCAGTTGGGGGTGCGCCTTTAGAAGTAGTCAAAGAGCACATCAAATCTCAGGATACTCCTAAGTCCTAGAAGTTGCTCGTCACTCGCCTCGCTTACATCCCTGCCGTGTAGACGGACGGGGAATTACGCGAGAAGGTTAAAATTAGCTTTTTGACAATAGTTCAATCTGAGCTAATAATGATTCGATTTGGCTCCATTTGTGCTGGTCTGCTTGCCAAAGTTTGGAGCTGACAATTTGTTTGACGATCGATTTTAGTCGGACTGGCGGAGTAATTACGGATGGATCTAAATCGGATGGTGACATGATGCTTTTGACCTGCTTTTTAATCTCAGTCAGCGGCATTTCAGTTTCGATTGCCATCCTGAGCAAATCAGCTCTTTGGGCTGAGTCGTTAATCCTGGCGATTGCCTTTGCCTTGGTGTACTCTAACCCTTTGGCAATCGCATCAGAGATATCGTCGGGAAGGTCGATTAGTGGTAAACGGTTGCGAATAAATGATACCAAAGACATCGACTTTAGGTTCAGATCCAGCACTTGCCTCACAATCTCTCCAAACTGCTCCGATTTACTAATAACGTTATTAGTAGAGGTTTTACCCCGTTCGACGTTATCTAGAGAGTAAAGGATGGATTTGACTGCCTCATGGGAATCGACCGATAGTTCGATCGCGAGTAAGTTCAAAATTGCCCATGTTTCTTCAATGGCATTGAGATCTTGTCTGACTAGGTTTTCGGCTAGAGCAATTCGTCGCGCATCTCGATCGGACAATTCCATTACTACAACAGGAACATCAATTCGGTCGGCTTCGACTGCTGAAATCTGGCGACATTCACCAGCAACAATCTCATGAATGTCACCAACCAAACGCACGATGAGGTTTTCCAGTACGCCAAATTCTTTAATACTAGCGGTTAGCTGTGCTCTTTTGACCGGATCGAAATATTTTCGCGGTTGGTAAGGCGATCGAACGAGAATGCGGGGATCTAATCGGGTTGTCGGCTGCACCTTCTCCAGTTCGGTAATTCGAGCTTGGAGAACTTTAATATCGATGTTTTCAACTGGAGTGGGGATTAAACTGTCAGATCTAACTTCAACTGTCGGACGCGATCGACTAGCACGTAAACTTGCGAGTACACTGTCATCAACCATTGTTATTAATTCCCTACAGCTAAGTTAATTTTAGAGGCTAGATCTTTGAGCGGATGTTCGAGATCGGGATAGCCGATTTCGGTAAGGGTCTTACGTTGATTGATTGCTTGCTTGTACCGTTCGGATTCGACGATTGAAGATAGCACCAGCGCACTGCCAACCTCGTCACGCATCGCATCGATGCTTTCTTTACTGCTAGTTGTTTGATTGTTGCCGACAAATCTATCTCGAAAGGGTATGACCCCAACGATCTGAGCGGTCGTAGCTCCATTGATTTGGAGATTTTTGATGAGGTCGATGGTGCGGATCAGCGAACCGTACCCTTTAACTGAAGCTTCAACTGGAACTACAATGAGATCTCCAGCCCCAATTACTGTCAGTGAGATTTGCGACCGTTGGGGTGGCGCGTCGATAATACAGTATTCAAAAGCTGTAGCCATCGGCTCTAGTCGCTTTTTCAGCAGCATCGCCCCCATGCCGCTACTAGCTAGGTAGTCCTGTACGTTGTCTAGCTGATCGTCTGATGGAATTAGAAATAAGTTGGGATCGATGTCTAATGGATAGATGCAATCTTGCACTGGTACTTTATTAGTTAGGCATTCTAGCAATGTTGGGGCATCATGAGCAGGTGCGCCAGCAATCCAATCGGTAAGGCTATGCTGTGGATCGGCATCCACTAGCAACGTCGGATGACCAGCCCGTGCTAGTAATAGTCCCAGCAACATGGATACTGTAGTCTTACCTTGCCCCCCAGCTAGTGAGGAAACGACAATTGTTACCATCCCTCTACTATGAGTACTGCTATTTTGACTTTTAACTGGACTTGTAACTTGCACCATTTTTCCCTCTGATATAGTTTGTTTTACGGTTTGCTGATAGTTAATGCCTTGCCGGACACCATCAGCGAAATACTCGCCGCGATTCTTGATAGTGTCAAAAATAGCCGATTCTAGTGGAGTAAGCCAAATATCTAACCGCCGTTGAATTAGACCGATGTGGGTATTTTTTCTTCCCCCTTTATTCTTTCCCTCTGGCATATTATTTTCACTCAATACATCCAATACGGTTCGGATAAGCTCTCCGTGATACAGCCGAATGGGTTAGATGCCGCATTGTTTCATTAGCCAAACTTAGCAATTTTGCATTAACCGAACCGTATTGTCAATACATCTATTAAAGCACTCAAACAGAGTTTCGTCAACGTAAAACTAATTTCATCAACATAAAATTAATAAACCCCCTAAAAATAACACCAGCTCTCAAAAGAACTGGTGTTATTGATTATTCTCCTCGTAATCGAGGAATTAGTAGCTACGCGCAAGTAGCCTGTGGATTAGTTGTATCCTTTGTTTCAACGGATCTCCTCGGTTTCGAGGAAAGATCTATGTTCTACTAAGTACATAGATAATAATTAAGTGTCAACTTTCAACAAGTCTCCTCGACAATCGGGGAACTTCAATGGGATTACCAGCAACAATCGACTGGGCTGTACAACATAATACACCAAGTCCGAAGTTTTTACCATAGCCAAGGGATAATCCGCCACGGACGGGTAGTGATGACAAAATTGAGAGCCGATAACCGATGTTTACTGGCGGCTGCATCCGCTCGAACTGGGTACCAGAAAATCGTTCTGTGTGCCACTGGGCGTAATCTGTCCACTCTATTGCCCTACATGCGGCAATTTGCTCGTCATCGGCGATCGCCAGTAACCAATTGCCATCTTGCACGTAAGCAATTGCTTTTTCTTGAATACCGCACTCTTTCAGGAAGAATTTTAGGGCTTGGTGTGTTGCTCCATTGCGGGTGAAGTTGGTATTAGGTAAGCAGCGGTAGCCAGTATTCCGAATCCGCCCGTTTCGCCCAAATTTTAGCGATGGTAGCAGGGGCATGAAAAAGGGAGCGTGGCTCATCCAGTGCATCTTCTGGCTGGTAGTTACCGCTTGATAGGTGTCTGTGACCATTAAGCTAAGTCTCGATCGACCTTCGAGTCGATCGACAGCCGCAATTTTACTCAGCTCGAATTCACTCAAGCCCTTGGCACAGTATAGTAGCAATTTCTGGAAACAGCCGACATCATCGTATACGGGTGTAATTTTTAAATCCCCATTTCCAAAGATCGCTGTGGTTGGTGATGTTCTAACTAATGCTTTGTGGAGCAGATCGCACCAATATATTGCAGCAGGGGCGGGTAGTGGTCGATCGAGTGCCAGGACGACGGTATCAAAGGCGACTTCTCGATTTGGAAAGACATTCGGAATAGTGCGTTTGATGTGGTAAGTCACTTGATAAAATCCTGGGAAATTAGGCGATTTTAGGCGAGCGTTACGCATTCCAGGCGAGGCATAGAGAGAATCGATCGCTGACGACCGAACGCATTGTACTGTCTCGGTACCCGATCGATCTGGATAGCAGTTGAATCGATCGGGTTGGCTCACAATTTTCCAGGTTGCCAGATGCTCGGATCTGCCCAGATAATGACAGTGCCGTAAACAACTTTTGAGCAGATTCAATTCAGAGGGTGCCAGTTCTAGACTTTCCCATCCGACTAAAAAAAATGTCTCAGGGGGATAGCGGAAGTATGGCTCGGATAACAATTTACCTGGCTGATAAAGCTTTACTGTTCCTGTTTGGTCTGGTCGATGTTTTTGGAGGGGGATATAATTGCCATCGGGAATATAGTAAATAGGTAGCGTATTAGCTAGTTTTTCGAGTAATAACCTAATTGCAGGATGCTCGCCAACGCCACTTGAAAAAGCTCCGTGTAAAATTGCTCTTAAAATTCGGGTTGGCGATGGTACTTGCTCGATTGCTCCTTCGATATGGGCGCGATCCCAAGGACACGCGCCGTAAGAACGGCTATTGAGATCGATCTGAATCGTCAGCATTGTGTGGGGATTTTCTGGTCGGAGTAGTAGGTTTATCTTTGGCTTTTGGAGGTTTACGATCGAGGGTGATTTTGACCGTTTCAACATCTCCAATGATGCCATCTTTACGGCATTCTAACAATAAATCTTCAACAATCTTTTTCGCGTCAGCAGAGCGATTCAGCTCGATTTCTCCAACCTTGAGCGGCTGATTTAACTGCACGTCGATTACTTTTAAACTACAATCGACGCGATGAATTGGGACGGTTTCGATGAATTTTAAAATTTCATAAGTTGCCAAGGCTGTAATTAGGCGTTTGCCTAGATCGGGAATTGGGTAGGCATCGATTTGAAGGTTGCTAATCTGGAAATAGCCTTCTACGCGATCGCATGAAAATCTTTTAGTATTATGAGGAATCATGCCGATCCCTAGCTCAGATGCTTTACCTGCCTCAGAATCAAAGTTATTTAAGTTAAGGGTTGCGGCATTACTCCACACCCGATCTCGCAGCAATCCACCCACTAGAGCTTCGCGGACATCGATCGCAATTAACGATCCCCCGATCGATTTAGCAATTTTATAATGTCCTTCAATTTGGGAGAACCAGACACCGTGCAGTAAGGACATCGGGCAATATTTTAAGACTGTAATGTGTAATCCGCTTGTAATAATTTCTTGCTGAATTGTTTCGCTAAACCGCGCATTATGTAACATCGCAGTTTTATTTTTAAGTAAATAGCCTGATGCCAATCGATGCGGCAAAATAATTGATGTTGACAAATAGCGATCTGAGCTATCGACCATCTTAATATGTGGTAATCCGTCGAAAATTGGCTGCTGGGTGCCTGGGAGTTGAATCGTCCCCTCTAACATATTAGTGACCGATGCAAATGAATCGAGGACTAGACAGTCGCAAGTACCATCGTGATAAATCAGTTGTCCGACGTTGGGAAATGTACTGGCGTTGAATAGCCCTCGGACAGTCAGGGTAATGTCGATTTCCGTGTTGGCATCAGAATTGATAAAGTCAAGTTTCATTTTTACTACGTCGGGGGAATGCTTTTTGGCGCAGACTTCTCACCAGTAATTTCTTATGCCAATCTCCAATTGGGAATGCCAAAGCGGAAGCAGCTCGTTTATCTGCTGTGAATCTTGAGTTGAGGATGGAGGAAAGTTGTATACCCGTACCTTTTAATTGAGCTATGGGCGTTTGCAAGTCACCATTACTGGCTACGCGAGCTACTGGAGATTGTCGATAAGTAAATTCTTTGAGGTGGATAGCTGCAACCCTATACAGTACAGGTAAATGTGAAATTGTGGCATAAGAATCTGTAAAATTTAACAGTTGATTTTTGTTGATATTAAAGTTGACACATTTTAGCCCCCAAATCCAAGCGATAAATTTGCGGTCGTTAAAAGTGTCGTCGCGGATGAAAGTCAAAATATCCGCAAATGAAGCAAAAATCCGGTGGGGAGTTAGGTAATATGCTTGTCCTCTCTGTGCGGCGATCGTCCAGTGAGCTTGAATTTTTAGTAATAATCCGATCGGATCTGCTGCTTGAAACTCCATCGGATCGATCGGGATGCCACAACTGTTAAGTGTGACTGCCAACCGAAATTCGGCACAATTTGACTCGGCGAGGGCAGCTTTAACCCAGTCAAACCGCAGCGGTCGCGGGGGGAGATATCGCGCTATTTTACCTAATGCTAGGAGTAGATCGGAGTGCGTAGCTTTACCGATTGTGAATTTGTCGAATAAGCGATCGAAATCGTAGCACATAGCTTGAGCTAGATTGGGAGTTTTGGGAGACTTGGCTAGGGCGCGAATATCTAAGCGGTAAGCGTCTAGGTCGGCGGCGAGATCGATACCTTGGAGTGCCCTGGGTGCATCTAAGCTAAGATCTAACACCTCTAGTAAAATTGCAAAATTGTCAAAGCGGGACTTGCGCGTCAATAGGGCATATCTAGCAAATTTACCCGCAAGGCAATTGGTAGTTGCCCAGGCTCTGAGTGCGGTGATATAGTCGGTGGCATCATAGATTTGCGCTTGGAGATAAAATTGGGGTGCGGTAGCTAATGGGGAAGTGAATAGGTTGAAAGTGAGTAAGGAGTGGGTGTGTGGTTGTGTCCACAGGGGAAGAAAATATTCTTCACAATGATTTTTGCGCTCGTCAAGTGAGACTAAATCGATCGTGGCTCCGGTGGTTGCAACTGCTAATGAATATTTAGCAACGCTGCGTCCAGTCGGTCGATCGTTTGGTGTTAAGGGGGTGCAAAGTCCGCCGAAGGTGAGCAATCCTTCGGTGGCTAGGAGGACGGCTGCGGGGTTGATAGTTGCAGTAGAGCCGACACCAGAAGGGGGATAGTCGTAATTCTGGGAACGGGCGCGGTCGAGGTTAAAGTCTTGATGCGGGAATAGATGGATGCCTTTGACGCTGCCGCTTTGAATTTTGTGCTCGGATGGGACGTTAAAAATTATCTGAGCAAAACATTTATCGGCGATATCTGTCGGGTCGCCATCGGGATCGAAGAGGAGTCCAAAAGCGGTATGGTAATTTTCGGCAATGTCTACCGCACCGATGTTTCCCATCGTGCCGAGTAGTTTTGGATATTTGATGGAGATTTGTCCATAGCTATCGACGGGGACAATGACGGTATTTGCCCAACTTTGCCAGCGATCGTCGGAAATTGAATCTAGGCAGTTGAGGATGAATGTTTCTTTCTCGCGGTCTTTGGGATAGGTGTAACCCGATTTTGTAGCTACTTTGGCTTCATTGATTAATTGCCGGAATTGAGGGATGAGGGCGCGGATATTGTCGGTTCGCCAAGAGTCCGATTCCATCATCTGTTCGATCGAGTCGGTATAGCTGAGATTGCCAGTTGATTTGTCGATCGCGATCCCACATGAGGCATTCCAAGGTGTGAACAATGGGCTGGCTTCTAATCTGGAGAGGATTTTGGGGACTAGTTGAGACTGAGGGACTATAGTTTCAACCCAGAATTCTAATCCGATCCAGTGAAATTGGGCATTAGGATCGATGTAACGTTCCACAATCGACATTACTCCCAGTCCAGCTAGGTAGTTGCCTAGCGGCTGGTGAGTAATGCCCTCTAGTTGATATTTCATCACTTTGAGTTCGCGTTATAAATACTTTCAGTCTAGAACATTTTAGCCAATATATATCTATTAATTAGTAAAGCTATCTTGGGTATAATAGTATATGTAGAAAGTTAGAGAACTAATTTATGGGTGATGCACGTAGACGAAAAAAGCTAGATCCTAACTTTGGTAAATCCATAATTTCATCCAAGCAAACGGAACATTGCCGCCGCATAATTTCGGGCAATGGAGCATTCGTCGTCATGGACTTTTGGGGAGATAATGGTGGAGTTGCTTATTTAGAAATGAGAACTCATGAACTTGAAAATCATCCTAGATTTCAGTTAGTCTACGATCTCTCTCGTCAAGCAGCAATTGTGGATCTAGGCATCCGCAGACAGCACGAGCAGTCGCTAGGCTGTCTCACGATGATGGATCGCCACTTTCGATCTAATGTTCTTAAAATCCGCGATGATAATTGGGAGCCAATGATTTTTAATTGGCTATCGGATCTAGAGATCGCTCGTGAACATTTAGAGTTAACTCGGATTGGTAAGGGCAAAGCAGTAGTATTTGGAATTGTTAATTATTTAATCAATAACTGCAATCCTCGCTACCAATTTCCATGTTGGGTGAGTGGCGTTCCACTCGATGCGTCATTTGTGGATTTAATTTTTATTGTTGATAGTCGCAATCGTAGTAAGGAGCTAATTAATACTGTAATTACTCGCGAGAATTATTTGTAGCCGCTGGATGTACTTTGATTTTTTCTAAGGATTGAGCTTCAGTTCGTGCGACATAATAGAGATCCCATCGCAGTTGCAGGTTCATCCAAAAGTCGCTGGAGACATTGAAAAATTTACCTAGTCGTAAGGATGTGCTCAGTGTAATCCCCCGTTTGCCATTGACAACTTCGTTAATCCGTTGATAAGAAACGCCAATGGCGTTGGCTAGCTCTGTTTGAGTCAAGCCCATTGGTTCCAAAAATTCTTTAAGCAGTATATCGCCTGGATGGGATGGCGATCTATCTGTCGGGACTCGCACCACAATCGTTAGCTCCATTTTTTTGGTAATTATCTACTATTTTACCACAACATCACAGAACTCGTGTTGTTGTGGTAGAATATCCGATAAGACCGTTTGCCCGTTCTTTTGATAATTAGATCCATCGATCTGGGTACCCTAAGCAGTATGCTAGGGTGTAGTAATTT
>NZ_JBGSQZ010000138.1:0-44218 GCF_041737865.1 Chamaesiphon sp. | reverse complement strand
TTCGATTGGGATTTTATTCCGGGCTTAATTTATCGATATGTCCGACTTAATTGCCATAAAATTGACTTTTACCTTCGCAACCTCAGCCTCTATAATCCCTATCACATAATGATTTAAGGGATGCTTGTCACCCCTTCAGGGCGATCGCTCTCCTCTACCACTGACTATTGGCATACTACAAAACCGTGGCCCCAGCGTTACCCCCTCGATTGCCGCAGTATCCAGCCGATCCAAATCGCGGCTAGACACGCACCAAGACCGGCTCAGTGGTGAAATATAGCCACGCAGTGCTTTTAGCCTCGCACAGATTTAATTAATACCCGCCAAATAGCTGAACTTACTCCGATCGGGAGATGTTATCTTAGGTAATTATTGTGGTTGTAAAACTGAAGTAAACGATAACAAACCTGAGCAATGAGATTATCGATCGAGATCGTTACACCATATGCTACGACTAACAAAAAGATAAGTTTAGTTTTTAATAATTAAACTGCGATGAGTATCGATAATTTTCAATCGGTAATAGAATCCATATCCACATTTGCAATCCCCGAGAGCCAATCCGATAAATAATCGGGAATAAGGCATAATTACAACTGTCAAGATCGAGAATCAGCCAAATGATTGTTGACACTAACCCTTCTAGTTGGCGATGATAAGTTATAGATTTTCTGCAAAAATTTTAAATCAGCATCATCGATGGTTAAGAGTTAATATCTCTGCAAAAATCTTTCCAAATTCTAGATAATTTTGCTTAGGAGAGATCGTATGACCGATTTGAACAAACCCGATCTTACCGATCGATTGTGGCAGACAAAAGATATTAGAGCAACAACTCAACCTCTGTGGTCGCGGGTGCCGATCTTTGGTCTACAATTAATCGCTTTAGTATCCCTAGATACCTTGATGCTTTGCGCTTCATGGGCAGTTGCAGAGCAGATCGGTAAGCCAATCGTTGGGGTAAATACTTCTAATTCAATCATCCCAATTCTGGCAGTTAGTATCGGCACTCTTGCTGCTTCAGGATTATATGGAACAGATGATAAACTGAATCGATTTGGCAAGTTATTTAAATCGCTAGCATTGGCACAAATTATTGTCTTAGTTGCTGCGTTCTTTTATCAACCTGGATTAACTTGGGTATCCCGTTCAGTTTTCTCGATCGCCTTGGTATTAAATTTCATATTTACTAGTAGTGCGAGATTTTTATTCGAGTTATGTATTACTAATATCCGTAAACACAATCCGATTTTTCAGCAAGCGATCGTGTTATTAGGAAATCAAGCAGATATCGAGCATGTCAGAAAATTACTCAAGCGATCTCAACAATTTAAAGTTGATAGCACGATCGACTTAGCGATTTGGGATATGCAAAGTCAATTAGAGCAGATTATCGAGCGGATTCGATTGCGTAGAGTCAGTGAAGTGTTTATTTGCTCTGAGCATTCGATCGACAATCAGATCGTGTTATTTTGGAACTTGAAAGCTGCCGGAATTCATCTAAGAATCATTCCGACCGAATTACAATTGCCACAAAGATCTGCTGAAATCAAGATGATCGAAGAAATTCCCACAGTTCGCTTCAAATCATTAGCGATTTTTAGTGTAAGTTTCTTACTCAAGCGTTTGCTCGATATCATTGCTGCATTAATAATTTCAATCTTAGTATCACCGCTCCTTTTAATAATTGCGATCGCAATCGCTAAAACATCTTCAGGGCCAATTTTTTACAAACAACAGCGGGTAGGACTGAAAGGTCAAAATTTCTACATGTGGAAATTTCGGACGATGATCGAAAATGCCAGTGAATTACAACAACAGCTAGAAGCCCAGAATGAAGTTAAAGGGGGGGTACTATTTAAAATCAAAGACGATCCCCGAATTACCAAAGTCGGTAAATTTCTCCGTAAATATAGTCTTGATGAATTACCACAGTTAATTAATGTTTTAAAAGGACAAATGAGTCTAGTCGGCCCGCGCCCGCTGTCACTTAGAGACTATGAGCTGTCTATTGAAAATATCGAAGAATTTTCCCGCGATCGATTTCTGCGCTATCAAGTTTTACCAGGTGTAACCGGATTGTGGCAAGTTAAAGGACGCGCTAGCATTGATTCGGCTGAAATCTTTTATTGGGATACAATCTATGTCTTCCAGTGGTCGCTCGCTCTGGATCTAAAAATATTACTCGAAACAATTAAAGTAGTCTTATTTAGAGAGGGATCTTATTAGATTAAACATGAAGGATCTATCTCGTATACAATAGATAAACACAAATCTCAGTTGACTGGCTAAACTACTTGAATTATTGGCTGATGAAGTCCGAACCTGATGTATACGGTATTGCAGATCTAGAACGCGATCGCACGACCATTTGGGATGGTGTGAGAAATTATCAAGCGCGGAATTTTCTTAGATCGATGCAGGTTGGAAATCTGGCTTTTTTTTATCATTCCAATACCAATCCACCTGGGATTGTCGGTTTGATGCAGATCGTTGCAGCTCAAGTTGTCGATCCCAGTCAGTTCGATCCTAATGGCGAGTATTACGATCCCAAAGCTACAGCGATCGCTCCACGTTGGCATACCGTCAGAGTAGAACATGTCCGCACTTTCGATAGTTGTATCACTCTATCAACTCTACGCGATCGATTTACACCCGCACAGTTAGTGGTTGTCAAGCAAGGTAATCGACTCTCAGTAATGCCGATCCTCGATCGAGCCGCTGCACAGATCTTAGAGTTAGCTCAAAATATCGATACTCACATCTTGCATCAAAACAAAGTTACTAGTATTGAGGGGGTAGAGGGTAGAGGGTAGCGATTCGCGCACGCCTTTGTTCCCCGACGGTTATTTGGCTCGTAATTGACGAGCCAAATAACCCCAACTCCTTACAAATTGACAGGTAACTTGATTCCCCAACCTCGATAGTTGACATAATATTTGCCACTTTGAGGTGGACAACCGATTGTGTCGCATAATTGACGAGTAAATTTCTCTTCGATCGCCCGCGCCGATTTTTCGAGGGGATTGTTGTGATAAGTCTGTCCGCCATCATAGTAACCTTTAAAATAGCGTTCGCCAAACTGACTGATGCCGCCAGCTCGATCGCATTGCTGGGCGTGAGTGAGTTCGTGAGCGAGTAAGATGAGTCGATCGGTATCATGTGGCTGGTATGATGCACGAATATAAATGCGATCGCAATAAGTTTGGGCAGACGAATCTACGCCCCCAATGTGCGTTTCCTTGCCACCTTGCGACCAGCGATCGAGTAATTTAGCCTGATATACTACCGTTACTCGATCGACCAAATCCCCAAAGAATGGTCGCAAATAGCCTTTTTGAGCTGCATCTAACCCTACCCCAATGGGATTCCTAATTAGCATGATTTGGGCAGCTAGAGGAAGCACTGTTGCCCCAGTCTCACCCCAGGCTAGTTCGGGGGTAGGAGTGACGATCTCTTGCAGTTCGGGGAATTTGATCGTTCCCGCCATTGTCGATGTGGATGAAAAGCGATCCTTGTGGGAATATGAAGATAGTAGCATCACCGTCGCGACTGCCACCACCAAAATAACTAAGCAAAACTTACAAAACTTTCTCAGGTTCGAGATCATCGCCCAAAACAGATTGAGGTAAAGTTGCCGATTGGCTGGTGAGGATTTTAGATCCTCTGCTCTATCATAGCAATCGTAGCCTCGTCTCTCCCACCGATCGTCACAATCTCGGTTGTCGATGACACTTACTCCAGCGAGAGCGACAACGGAATTTTGCCAAACACTTCTCAGTGTGCGACTAAATAGCTAGAATTAGAACATAGAATCTCTTATTCGATCGCAGGACAACATATTTTATGACACCTTCATTAGCCAATTTTCTATATAGTCTGCTCGCTGGCGGATTGGTAGTCGTCGTTCCCGCTACCATCGGTCTGATTTTCATCAGCCAAAAAGATAAGATCCAACGTTCTTAGGAGCCAATCCAGATTAGCCAACCTCAGTTGGGTCTTATGACCGATCTGAGGTTTTGTCATGACAAAATTAGTCTATTTACGGATGGACGAATGGTAGCGATCGAGCCAAGATAGAAGTGGTGAAGTTTTCGCCACAATAGAAGTTTTGGATATGGTCGATCTGCACAAGTAATGGTGAATGCTAAAATATAAGAAGAATCGAATAGCTTTTTACCATAATCGAGTATCTAATGTCCCAACGGTTTACACCGTTATGTTTTACACATTGAGGAAATCACCGTGATTGGCATTTCTGCGGCTGCACTATTTGGTCTAGTTTTGATTATTGCGTCTGTGAGCCTGTTTCTGACCAGCAAGTTCAAGCCCGATCTGTATCAAGAGTCTGACAACATTTATGCTGTCATTGGCATTGTCTGTGGTATTTTGCTGGTGGCTAGCTACGATTTAGGCGCAGCAATGGCCTTCCAGCAAATGCTGATGATTGGCTCTCTCATTACCATCATGTGGCAATTTATGCAGGTGCGTGCCGAAAATAAACAGCTCAAAGGCGGTGGTCGCAGTGCTGGTCGTGAAGCCTCCCCACGGAAGGGTTACACTGCCCAGATTGATGGTGAGCCAGAATATGCACCAGCCAAACGGAGCAATCGTCGCAACGAAGATAGATTCGATCGTAGTAACAACGAACGCGAAGACCGAGAAGAGTTTCCTAGTCGTCGTGCGACTAGAGAGTTGCCACCAAATCAGTTTGCCCAGACAGCCCCACGCCGCCGTCTCACCGAGCCAGATCGCACCGAAGTAAGCTACCTCGATCGTCGCCAAAATGACAGTTGGGACGAAGAGGACTGGAATAATTCTGACGAACCCGTACAGGTGCGCCGCGCCTTGCCAGATGCCGATCTAGCTAGCACCCAGTCACAACGTCAATCGCCGCGCCGAAGATCGGATCGTCCCGATTTAGACGAGCCGCCGCAACGAGAACGGGATCTGACGGCTAACACCGATCCAGATGCCAACCCTCGCCGCCGTCGCCGTCCAGAGCGCGATCCAGCGGAGCCAGCGAGTCGCGATCGATCGGCAACCGGGCGAATTGGTGGGACAACCGCCAACTATATCGACTACGAACCGATCGATTCGCCACCAGGACTACCACCATCTGACTCCGAACCGATCGTTTTCCCCGATCGATATTAAATAAATCATATCTTGCACCAGCGACGCTAAACCCTCTGGTTTTCCGAGGGTTTAGCGTCTCGCAGAGACGGTTTAGCCAGACAAGACAAGACAGTTTAAATCTACTAGTGCTTAGTATAGATCCAGGGTACCCATTCAGGGCACCCCTAGACAATTAACCTGTAGGGGTGCCCTGAATGGGTACCCTAGATCTCTGATTATTACCAATATTTTCATACTGGTGCAAGATGTGAGATAGTCCATCTTTACCGTTGACGCACGATCTCTACGGCTCCATTGAGCCTTGCCGCTCGTGCGTTTTGATTTTTGGTTTCGTTGCTATGCTAGCGAAGTCCCAACCATGTAAATAGATCTTGACCTGTTAGCAATTCCAACAGCAATAAAATCACAAACCCCATCATCGCAAATCGACCATTAACTAGCTCTGCATAAGCATTCCAGCCAAAACTAGGTTCTACTGAGGCAGTAGTGCGCTGCGAGTCTGTCTGTGGTTTTGTAGTCACGATCGATATTTACCTGATATTTATGTGTTATTCTAATCGATTCTGATTCCTCGGCGGCAGAACAGGGAATGTTAGTGGGATCGCTTTCAAGTAGATCTGTTGCTGGAGATCGCTAATAATCGATCGAATAGCGATATTGGTGGCGATTGCGATCGAGATCCATCATAAACCCGTAGTGCGATCGCAACCATTTATGAAACTATCGTTGACAATGTAGATAAGTTCATACCAAACATAGGGGAGCAAGAAAAGTCAGTAATATTACATAGGTTAAAAAATCTAATTTTGCACCAATACCGATACTAGTAATCCCACTGATGGAATTTAGTAAGGTCTGAGCTTAAACTTAGCAAGTCAGGTTAAGCAAAAAATCTACCCATCGAGCGGACTTCAGTAAAGATCGATAGTGCAAAATATTGAGTAAAAAAATCTATCGTTGGTTTCAACTAGCTAAGATCGAGCTTGAGCATCATCTACTCAGACAGCCTCACCAGATCGTCAAAAAATTAACTCGTTCCCGCGAGCATCTCCTTGTGAGGATCGCTTAATCTTTACCAGCAAATCAATTATCATAACTTGGCTGTGTCACTCGGCGACATCGAACACACAGCGATCTTCCATGCGCCGTCATGCTATAGCCAAATTTATCGGTCTAAAAATATTCCGACTTAGTCTTGATTAGTTTATTTTACCCACTTTAAACTATTATCTTTCATTTACAGCGATCTAATCTCAACTCTTAATTAGAAAAGTGTCATGACTACCGTTTTAGAATGCGATCTGAAGCACCACAGTTTACAACTACTGCGCGAATATCAACAAACTGGCAAAGCGAGACTGCGGAACCAGATTGTGGAACTAAACTTGGGACTCGTGCGGAAGGAAGCACATTACTGGACTAGTCAGTGTAAGGAAACTTATGACGATCTGCTTCAGGTTGGGAGTATCGGATTGATCGTGGCGATCGACAAATTTGAAGTTGCTAAAGGATACGCGTTTAGTACCTTTGCCATGCCATATATTCGCGGAGAAATTCAACACTATCTACGCGACAAAAGTTCGGTCTTAAAAATGCCCCGCCGCTGGTTTGCACTGATCCAACAAGCTGGAACGATCGCCAAAAGTTTCCAAGCAAAACATCAACGCCAGCCAACAGAAGCAGAAATCGCCCTAGCATTGGGTATTCCGCTCTTAGAGTGGCAAGAAATCAAAATGGCATACCAAAACCGTCAGCCAGTGAGTTTGGACTGTCCTGTCGGCAATGATGATGAAGCTAACAATTTAGCAGATTTATTACCCGATGGACACTACCAGAGTTTTCAACTATCTCAGGAAGATCGGATACGCGTCCAACAAAGTCTGATCGCCCTCGAACAACACACCCGCCAAATCCTCGAATTCGTCTTTCTCCACGATCTGACTCAAAAACAAGTAGCCGAGCGGATGGACATCAGTGTGATCACCGTATCCCGCCATGTCAAGAAGGGATTGAACGTCCTCAAATTGATGTTGGTGAATAATGATGCCTAATCGATATTGTTGATAAAGATTTGGGTAGTCTAAAAATAGACAAGCCATTAGCGTCATTTGCCAATCTGATGCAATGACGAGAGTGTAAACGTCTAATTATCCCCACTGTTATCAACATGATATGGATATCGATATTCAGGGAAGCGAGGTATAGAAATTAATGAATAAATCTTGGTTTTATCTAGGTGCGATCGGTAGTTTGGCGATCGTCATGACTAGCTGTGGCGACAACAAGCCTCCTACCCCTGCCCCCAGTCCAAGTGCTGCGGTCAGTTCTAGCCCTGTTGCTGCCGTACCAGCCACTACTCCTGTTGCTACTACTGTGACGACAGCAACCACGACTACTACTACAGCGGCTACTGTTACACCCACAATCTCTGGCAAAAAATCTGTGTCGGTGGATGTAGCCGCAGGCTTAATCGCACCTACGAATGGCGACAACTGGGCAAAAACTGTATCCAAAGGTCGCTCCGATCCCTTTGCCGCTCTAGCATTACAACCGATAGAAGTTGCCGAAAAAGATCCGCTCAATGGCACAGGTAAGCCGCAAAAAGTAGCATCAGAGATCGCTACCAATCCTAGAATTGCGGTCAAAACTGTCAACCAAACTAAGACAATTGCTAGTAATTCATCGGCAATTAAATCTGGCGTCAACAAGAAATTACCAATTATCAAAGTTAGCAGTAGTGTTTTACCCAAAGGGACAAATATAACTAAACAGCTTCCATCGATCGTCAAAATTGCCACCCAACCAACTAAACTACCCAAAGTTGCAGCCGGAGGAAAGATTGCGAGTAATAGGATAAACAGAGATTTACCCAAAATCCAAGCACTTCCCCCAGCCAAGCCAGAACATGCTTTGGCGATCCAAATATCTGGGGTGATTGAGGCAGCAGGTAAGACTCAAGTTATTATCAAATTACCAGGTGAATCCTTTAGTCGCTACATTGAAGTAGGTGAACGGGTTGCTAATGGGAAGGTACTAATAAAACGAGTAGAAGGTCAACTGAGTTTCTCGCCGACTGTAGTTTTGGAAGAAGTCGGAGTTGAAGTCCCCCGCAAAATTGGGGATAGACAAGTAGCGATCGCTCCCCAGTCTGCATCTCAGCCAGCAGCAACCGTTCCCTCTACGCCTAATCCAGTAGTAGAGATAGTTCCATCTGCACCTCAACCAGCCACCATTACTCCAGAATCTACGTCTAAACCTTAATATTTTTTGGAATACCTAAAATAACGTTAGTCGCTTCCTCAGGAGAAACTGACGTTGTTTTAGTTGATAATTGATAATTGATAACTGGGTTGTTAGGTTACTGGGCGGGGACTAGTCCAGTGCCCAGTGAGGATTTTAACTAGAAAGGGAGTATTTATAAAAATTTACCGATTCGATCGATCAGTTGCTCGGCGGGTAGTACTCCTTCCAAGCGATCGACTGATTGCCCACCTTTAAATAGAACTAGGGTTGGTAATGCCTGCACCTGATGATTGGAAGCGATCTGGGGATACTTGTCGGTATCGATCTTCATGATTCGCACTTGCCCATTCAGCTCGATATTGACTTGCTCTAGGATTTTCGCCATCATCTGACAGGGGCCGCACCATGTCGCGTAGAAATCAACTAAAATCGGCACATCACTATTGGCGATCGCCTCTTCAAAGCTAGTGAACTGTTGCTTGACTGCCATAATCTGCTCCTGAAATTAAGTCTGGATATCTCGATCTTAAACATGTTTAGGTCGATTCGGCTAGCTCCTGATGGTGGATTACTGGGGTAAAGCGGCAGCATTCGTTGGCATACTGTCGCCTTTGGCGACAGTATGCCAACGACTTCGCTCAGTACAAGTAGCCGCGCTTCGGCAGAGCCGAAGCTGTGCCTACGGCAGGCTACGCCAACGCGAACGAAGTAGGTAATCGCGGATGGCTTGTCGAATCGATCGCCGCTGGCTGTCTAGAGGTATGCGGTTTCGGTAGAATAAATAGGTGCCAAGCAGCAAATTAATCATGTCTCTATCTTCGTATCAGATCCGCTGGTTCAATCACTTAGCAGACATCGCACAAGGCGATTGGGATGCTCTGGCTATACCCTTAAAAACTCCATTTCTAGAATGGGAGTGGTTGAATATTCTCGAAACTTCTGGCAGTGTTACTGCCGAAACTGGATGGTTGCCCACACATCTAACGGTGTGGAAGGGACAAACATTAGTTGGCGCGGCACCTTTGTATGTTAAGGGGCATAGTTATGGAGAATTTGTATTCGATAATCAGTGGGCGGAGTTAGCGCAGCGGATGGGAATTAGATATTATCCCAAGTTGGTGGGGATGACTCCAGTGACACCATCTGAGGGCTATCGATTTTTGATTGCTCCTGGCGAAAATGAGGCGGCGATTACTGAATTAATGGTGCGATCGATCGATGATTTTTGTACGACTCATCGGTTGTCTGGCTGTCACTTCCTATATGTCGATCCTGAATGGCGATCGCAGATGAATGAATATGGTTATAGTACTTGGATCAATCATAACTATGTCTGGCAAGATCGAGAGTACCAGAATTTTGATGGCTATTTGGGCGAATTTAATGCCAACCAACGGCGGAATATCAAGCGGGAGCGCAAATCTGTTCGAGATGCTGGGTTAAATCTAACTACTGTGACTGGATCGCAAATCGCCCCCCAGTTATTTTCCCAGATGTATGCTTTTTATGCTGATACCTGCGATAAGTTTGGGTGGTGGGGGAGCAAGTATCTGACACCAGAATTTTTCGAGCAGCTCCATGAAAATTATCGTCATCGAGTAGTGTTTGTGACTGCGACTGGGCAAGATCCATCGATCCCCGTGGGGATGTCTTTTTGTATCACTAAAGGCGATCGATTATACGGTCGTTATTGGGGTAGTAGTGAGGATGTAGATTGTCTCCATTTTGATGCTTGCTACTATACCCCGATCGAGTGGGCGATTCAAAATGGGATCAAAATCTTCGATCCTGGTGCGGGTGGTAGGCACAAAAAGCGGCGCGGTTTTCCGGCGACGGCTAACTATAGTCTCCATCGGTTTTATCATCCCCGATTTGGCAAGATTTTGCGCGATCATCTCGCCGAAGTAAATGAGTTGCAACAGCAAGAGATCGTCCTGATCAACCAAGATTTACCGATGAAGATTGCTGCGGCTGTCAATCTCTAACAGTGGGAATCTTGAGGGGATTGCCAGAGCGAACCCCTGGAGATTGTTAAAAATTAGCACTTAGGTAGTTTTTACCCTCTAATCAGATCCGATCGTCCCGATCGATGTGTGGAATACCCAGGCTCGATCGTCGATCGTGGCAATCTTGAAGTTTCCTCAATTGCAATCGATCGACCGATAGTAGACTAGCATATAGCATCAATCTGGAGTGTGAAAATCTAACACTTTTAGCAAAAAAACTCGATAATCCGCTCAAAACCACCACAAATCATCAATAAATCGGTTAACCTAGATTTAATATAGTTATTTAATGTCAGATTTATGAGCTTGGTAATCGATAATTTAACAGCGATCGATCGCGAATTGTCCAATCGGCATATCGATCTCGATCCTGATGGATACTTCATTATTTATGTCGATCGAGAGCTTGGAGCGATCTGTGCCAAACACTATACTAATGTCATCGACGATCGCGGCTTGGCAGTCGATCCTGAAACTGGTAAAGTTATTCCGGCAAAAGGTCGAGTGACTCGGACTAACACTGTACTATTTACCGGACGAACAGCTAAGGAATTGTGTGTTAAATTGCTCGAACAAACCCAACCTTGTCCTGTCGGAATGTTGGATCATGCCGCTTATCTGGGGCGAGAATTTGTCCGTGCTGAGATTGCTTTACTCTCTGGTACAGAATACATTCAAGATTAAAAGTTGTACCAAATGGTGAGTGGAAGTGGGAAAAATAGTGTGATGCCAATTACCGATCGCCAATAATCGATGACTAACTTTGATTTTGATACCACCACCAAGTTGCCATCGGAATCACAGTCGCAATAATTAATAGTCCAATCACGACAACTAGAAAGTTTGTCCGATTGGCTTCAGTTTCTTCTGCTTTTAAATAAGTTCTCCCAACTTCTGGTGTAGATACGATTACTGGTGGGCCAGGATCTGCTTTTCCTGATAGTACAGCCACTAGCCTGTCAGCACCATCGATAAAAGCCTGATTGTATTTATTACCACTGCGTAAGGGTGCTTGCATCGTCTCAGTGATGATACTGGTGGCGATCGCATCTGTAAGCGTCGATTTGACCTCAGTTCCGGTTTGAATACCGATCGTATTAGTGACATTATCTAGGATAATTAGCGTCTGATTGGCTTGTTCTGCGTCAGTTGCAAACCATTTTTTAAACAGTTTGTCAGTAAAAGTTTGAATCGTATCACCATAGTCGAGACGATGGATGGTAACAAACCGGACTTCTTTATTAGTCTGTTTGGCAAGTTGTGCTAATGTAGTTCTAAGCGTACCTTTGGTAGCTAAACTCAAAACATCAGCTTTATCGATCGCCCAAGTTGGGACACCTGCGGAGACTACCGGAATTTCATAAACAGCCGTAGCTCCAACGGGGAGCGCGAATATTCCAATCGAGATAGTCACGATCGCCAGCGATAATAGTAGTCGATTGAGATAAGAACGAATAGATGGCATGGTACTGAGGGCGAATATCTGTTTTAACTTTAGCAGAATCATCTCATTGGCGTAGCACTCACTAGAGATTTACAATAATTTTAGAGTAGTATCTAGTTCCGAGTATTACTTAAAGGAAGTTGGGGGATCGAATGTTCGATCGAGTTCCAAGTCCGCCCAGGATTTAGGATCTTCGAGTGGTTCCATATGCGAAACCACATTAGTACCTGGTAGAGCATGAACGATCGCTTCTTCCACTTCTTCACACAAATCGTGCCCCTGCTGTACTGTCAAACCGCCTGGTACCAACACATGAAAAGTTGCAAATCTGCGCGAACCTGAGACTCGCGTTCTCAGCGCGTGGAAATGGATACCTTGAGGTTCATAAATACCAAAGATACTGGTAATTCGATCGCGTTCTTCGTTCGGTAGTGCAGTATCGAGCAGCCCAGCACCTGTTTCTCGCAACAGCCGCACCCCTGAGAAGAGGATACTCACAGCTACAATTAGGGCAATTAAAGGATCGAGAATCAGCCAGCCTGTAAGTTTGACACCAAAAATCCCGACAGTGATTCCTACCGAAGTCCAGACATCTGTGAGTAAATGATGGCCATCTGTTCGCAAGGTAATCGATCGTAGTCTCCGCCCCGCCCGTAATAGTATCCAAGCTACCCCGCCATTGATAGCCGTAGCAATCAGTGATAAAAATAGTCCCCAGCCGATTTGTTCGATCGGGTGGGGCGAAAACAATCTCGGCCAAGCCACCACTGCAATCCCGATTGCTGTAATGATAATCAAAATACTTTCTAACCCACTGGAGAAATATTCCGCTTTATTATGCCCGAAGGGATGATCTTCATCGGCGGGGGCATGAGCGAAAGATAGTGCCCAAAATGCTGCTAGTGCAGCCACAAGGTTGATGCCCGATTCCAACGCATCAGATAGTAACCCCACCGAACCAGTCAGGAAATAGGCTCCAGTATTGAGCGCGATCGTCATCAGTGCTGCCGCGATCGACAGATAGGTATATGAGCGTGCCGTTGAGAAATTCATCGCGATCTAGCCCTATGGATGTAAATTATCTACTGGTGAATCCAAGTACCAGCGGCGCAAGACTTCTGAGTCCTCAACAGCGTCTGAAGAATGCCAAAGTATGGGAATATTAGTTTTCATTTTGACCGATCGCCCGCTGATTTTCTCTTCTATACCGATCTCTAGATTTTTACTAGCACTTGAGTCCCAACAATTTTAGCTGGATAGGTAGCTAAAGATGTGGATGCAGGCCCTTTGAGTACTTTTCCATCTGCGGCAAAATCCGAATCATGGCAGGGACATTCATATCTTTTTTCCCCAACTACCCATTTGACATCACAACCTTGATGGGTACATTTGGGATTGACAGCAAGTAATTGTTTGGAATTAGCCGGATCTCTGGCAACTGCGACTGTTGTGGTTTGGAGATATCCAGCTTTATCTAAGTCAGCAACGGAACCGATAACGGTGAAACCTTCAGCCGTTTTGGTATCGGCTTTGACAGTATTTCGATCGTTTATGGCTGGATTAGCGGTATCTTTATTCCCAGAGATCGAGGGAGCGGTAGTCGTATTCGTATTGCTAGATTTTGTGGGAGCACAAGCCGCCAGCACTACGGGGAAGCAAGATGCAAGCCAACCGATACTAAAATAGGTCAGAAAAGAACGACGCTTAATCATGATTTTGAGGATGGGACACGATCGAATTAGATGAACGCAGCAGATCGTTCGTCGTTCTTATTTTAGCAACTTTTTACTATTACTGAATTCGACCGCCATCGGATCGATCGACTATCCAATAAATATCTGTTATAAATCTAGATCGATCGCTGTCTAAAGCCAATTGCTGCCACTTATTCTCAACTAAATATTCGCTGCTAAAATTTGGATAGCAGTGTTATTTCTCTCTAACGATCGCCTTTATAGTTCGGCTGATTACGGTTTTCAAAATCCAGGGTTTTTCTGGGCGGAACCTTATTCTATCCAGCAAACCCTCACCCTAAAACCTCGTTGTCAATACTGTATTATGGCGGGCTATCGCCAACGACTACGCTCAGTGCCAACTATCAATTATCAATTAATTTTCGACTAATTGTTGATATTTAGCAACTGAAAATTTGGATACTTTGATAACTATATTTCGCATCTGCTGAGGAGCGATGACTGCATAAGCCTGATTAGCCAAACAAATGAGCGCGAGTATGGGTAAAATAAACGTCGGTAACATAATCACGCCGACCGCCCACCATGTAGCAACATGCAGTAATAATACAATCGCTGGTAAGAGCGATACAGCTACATTAGTATAAATCGTCCGGGTCGATCGATCCAATGCGACTAATGCCGTTGTCGCACCAGCCAAACATAGATTAGTCGGGACTAAAACAGCACAAATTCCAATACAGTGAGTGTGCGAAAATTCAATAATACTAGCTAGTTCGATCGCCATTGCTTACCTACATCAGCTAAAACTTAATTTTACCGAACTTTACTAAAGCGATCCTCTTGACTCCCAGTAATCCGTAATATAAATACAACTCGATCGGTTTCATCGCCGCCACCGCTAGCAAATCGCCGCTTTCAAGCTCCGGCAAAATTGCTCGATCGATTCTAGCCCCTCAGCGGGCGTTCCTTCCGCCAACCTCTTAACCATCGCGCTCCCGACAATTGCCCCGTCTGCGCCCCATTCTCGCACCTGTTGAGCGTGTTCTGGTGCTGCGATCCCAAAGCCGATCGCGATCGGTTTATCGGTGACGCTCCGCAGATTTGCCAAAATGTCCCCCACCCGACGATCCAATCCCGATCTCACGCCAGTTACACCAGTCACACTAACTAAGTAGATAAAGCCTTGAGACTTAGCGGCGATCGCCACAATCCGCTCCTGAGAGCTAGTTGGTGCAACCAGGAGGATGACCTCGATGCCGATTTCCGCCGCAGGTACCAATAGCTCCTCGGCTTCCTCTAGCGGTAAATCTGGTACTACCAACCCCTTGACTCCAGCAGCAGCAATTTGGGTGAGGAAGTTGCGAATTCCGAGATTGAGAATGGGGTTGTAATAAGTAAATAAAATAATCGGTGCTTTCAGGTGTGGACTCACCTGCGCCACCATCTGGATTACATCATTTAGCTTGACTCCTCGCGCCAACGCACGAGTAGCCGCAGCCTGAATCACAGGACCGTCCGCTAAGGGATCGGAATAGGGAACACCTAGTTCGATTAAGTCTGCACCTGCTGCATCTAAGGTTTTTAGAGCTTCAGCCGTAGTTGCCAAATCGGGATCGCCAGCGGTGATAAACGGAATTAGAGCACACTGTCCACGATCGCGTAAAGACTTAAAGCAACTAGAAACGGAAACCATTAATTTAGGGGATAGGGGACAGGGGTGACAATGTTCGGTTAGACAGTTAGACATGAGCACCCCTACACAATTAACCTGTAGGGGTGCCCCTTGTGGGTACCCTGGGTATAACTAAGCACTAGTACTCAGCCGAATATTGGGGGTGAGAGAATCGATCGTAACTAATGAACGTGCTAATTATTGCCGCTATAGCTAATTACGAATTACTGCTTTCGATGCGCTCTTGTTCGATTTCGGCTTGAATTTTGGCGAGTTCTTCAGGAGTTAGTTCATCTAGGCGTTTTTGTAATACAGCTTCTTCATAGTCTTTGAGCTGTTGAGTGTATGTCATTTTTTTCGTAGCTACTCGAAATACATAGCTAAATGACCATGCCAAAATTATACCTACTAATAATAGTTGGCTCCAGATTCCCGCATTAATATTGTCTACTCCAACAAACGTTAGCCCTAGATAGCCAGCACCACCGATCGCAAAGACAACAATACCGATCGCAATGACATCAATTCTCCGCATGAGCTAAATCTAAACCTCGACTTCGCGGCGTTGGGGACGAAAATTTAGAAATGGTGATAGTAATAGTAATCCAGGGAAAAAGAAAAACACTAGGAAGTACATAAATACTCGCTCGATCGAACTAGCTACATACCATCGCTGTTTGAGGTAGAAGTATAGTGCGCCTGGGATTACTAGCAGATATGTCCCACTCAAAATCAAATATACTAATGCGACGATCATATGTTCGATATTTGTCTACTTAGTCATTTCCTATTCTATCAGCTTCGATGGTCTGGGGCGCAATAATATCTGAGACCTATTGCGCTATCTGCTTGCAAAATCTCCAAACATCTCTCAGCGTAATTATTTAATCGTTTTGAGTACCGACAATCTCCAACCTAGTTTAGCTAATAGTTAAGTAGGCGATCTCCACACAAATTATCTGTAGGGGTGCCCTTTATGGGTACCCTCAGGTCTACAGTGTTACTAATATTCCGATGCTGGTGCAAGACATGAGTTAACTTAAATCTTCCGGTTCATTCTTATCGATCCGGTTGGGGAGAGGTTGACGAGAGGGTTGGAGGCTTTGGAGCATCTCGGCAATTTGGAGGTTCTCCAACGACAGATGCTTGGCTTCGCGCAGCTTGTGCCAGACTGAACGAGACATTAGAAGGCTATTTTTGACGCGGACTGCGCCGATTTGTTGGAAGTATTCTTCGCGTTCGGGTTGGTAGTCGGCAGATACTAGCTGGAGCGGCTGAGATGGCAGATATTGACAAGATCTAGCCAGTTGAGCCATTAGCTCTGGATACAGCCAAGTATAGGCTGGATGAACGGTTAATTCTGCTTGATGAGTTTGACGATCGCGATCTAGTGATAGATGATAGTAACCGATCGCCGCTTTCCGTTGCGTTTCAAATACATAATTGCTGACAGATTGCTTTTGCTGGAACAATTGCTTGACTTTGCCTACCACCGCTTGGATTGGCTTGGTTTTAAAGTCGTGGATTTGACGATCGAAGACTTGACGCAATAGCGGCGGCATGGAGACTGTATCTAATTGGTAGATCAGTTGGGCATCGGTATTTCTGACGGGGAGGAGATTGGGCAAATCTGGTTCGCGTTGCGCCAACTCTTGGAGCAATTCAGGGGCGATCTCCCAGTATGTCATATGAGCTAGGGGCTGAAAGCCATTTTGCCGATAAAGGGCGAGAGTGGAGTTATCACTGATATCTACTTCTAGCACCCAAGTACTCGCTTCGACAATATGCTCGAAGCAGTGACGCAGCAATTGAGAGCCAATATCATTTTTGCCCGTAACTTGGTCGGCGGTGGTCGCTTGACGATCGATCGATACCCATTCTACATACCAGGTGCTACGAGTCCGATTGAAGGGCGAAACACTAATTACACCACGTACCTGTTTATCGGATTCGGCGACTAGCAATGCTCGATCTGTGAGATTGGGAGTAGGAATAATATTGAGAAATTTGAACGGTGCATACCACCGATTCATTTGCTGAAATAGTCGATCGATCTGTGCTCTGACTGCTGGATCGGGAATGCTTGCTTGTTGACATAAGCTAGCGATCGCATCAATATCTCGGTATTGGAGCGGACGAACGATCGTCTGATGTTTAGATCCGTTATTCGCAGGCATCATCTGTCCCTTGTCAACCTAGAGGTTGATACTAATATAACATCTCCAGCTAGATTGAGGTCTGAATGCAGTTAGATGAAATTTTGATGTGAGATGCAAATTTTTCAGTTGTTCCCCTTTGCAGGGAGTGTGAGAAAAGCAAAATTGGGAATACTGAGTCCGAACGGTTAGCAAAATACCGTAATTATTTTTTGTCGATTACAGCGGTCATGCCTTTAATTGCTGCTGTCAAACCTTCTCCAGCTTTGGCTTTATCAGGTGTTGCCGCACCCATTGCCGTTTTTACTTCAGCAATACTACTAGAGATCGCAGCATAGTTAGCACCTGCTTTGGCTTTGAGAACAGGTTCTACGGCTGGATATAGACTGCTAAATTTGGTAAGTTGAGCTTTAGCTTTAGTAATATCACCACTTTTGACTGCACTATTTGCCATTACCAGTGCGGTTTTGACTGGAGTTAGTTGAGCTTTTTCAGTTGCTGAGAGTGGAGCTGCGGTTGCTGCGGGAGCGGTTGCTGCGGGAGCGGTGGAAGCACCTGTTGTAGGAGCAGTGGCTGCTGGTGTGGCAGAATCTGTAGTAGTTGTTGCGCTTTTATCTTTGTTGCCACAACTGGTAATAGTCAGAGCGGCACTCAGACACACTACTGTTAGTAAGGTACTAGCTTGGATCGTCGTTTGTTTGATAGACATGTGGGTATTTAATTAAGGTGTGATAGTTCTCACTACATTTATATGATAGCGTGGAAGTAGTGACTATTGAGTCGCAGATAGTGGATAGTGAGTAGTAACTAGTCAACGTTCCAGCCATCTGACTGAGAAAGTGTACTAACTTATAACCTCTAACTCAGGAGCTTTTGCCCCTGTTTTCATCATGGATCGACCACAGACTTGGAGCGATCGCTTTGAAGGTACTTTACATCCAGCGATTGCCAAATTTAATGCTAGTATCAGCTTCGATCTCGAACTGATCGAATACGATCTCAATGGTTCCTGCGCTCACGCTAAAATGCTGGCGCAAACGGGGATTATTAGTCCGACTGAGGGCGAACAATTAGTCGCGGGATTGGAGCAGATCCGCACTGAATATCGATCGGGAAATTTTCAACCGGGCATTGATGCCGAGGATATTCACTTTGCTGTAGAACACCGATTGACAGCGATTATTGGGGATGCAGGCAAAAAGCTGCATACAGGTCGATCTCGCAACGATCAAGTGGGTACCGATACTAGACTATACTTGCGCGATCGCATCCACCAGATTCAAACCCAATTACGCGACTTTCAGCAGGTATTGCTCACGCTCGCACAGGCACATGTCGATACGCTGATTCCTGGCTATACGCACCTCCAACGCGCTCAACCGCTGAGTTTGGCTCATCACCTGCTGGCTTATTTTGAGATGGCACAACGCGACTGGGAGCGGCTGGGAGATGTCTATAAACGGACGAATATTTCGCCCCTCGGATGTGGTGCGCTAGCGGGTACGACTTTTCCGATCGATCGCGCGTATACGGCGGAGTTACTTGGCTTTGATGCGATTTATGGCAATAGTTTGGACGGTGTGAGCGATCGAGATTTTGCGATCGAGTTCCTCAGTGCAGCCAGTTTGATTATGGTACATCTGAGCCGTTTGGCAGAAGAAGTGATCCTTTGGGCATCGGAAGAGTTTCGCTTTGTCAGCTTGACCGATCGTTGTGCCACGGGTTCGAGTATCATGCCTCAAAAGAAGAATCCCGACGTGCCCGAATTGGTGCGGGGCAAAACTGGACGCGTGTTCGGACATCTTCAAGCGATGTTGGTGATGATGAAGGGTTTACCGCTTGCCTACAATAAGGATCTCCAAGAGGATAAAGAGGCTCTATTTGATGCTGTCAAGACTGTCCAAGCTTGCCTCGAAGCAATGACTATTTTAATGCAGGAGGGGATCGAATTTCGCCCCGCTCGTTTAGCCGCAGCAGTCGCAGCGGATTTTGCCAATGCTACCGATGTTGCTGATTATCTAGCGACTAAAGGTGTCCCCTTCCGCGAAGCTTATAATTTGGTCGGAAAAGTGGTCAAAACTTGCTTGAGCCAAAACAAACTGCTCAAGGATCTTAGTCTAGTCGAATGGCAAGAGCTACATCCAGCATTTGAAGCTGATATCTATGCAGCTATCGACCCCAGACAGGTAGTAGCAGCGCGAAATAGTTATGGTGGGACTGGCTTCGATCGAGTTCGTCAAGCGATCGAAAGAGCCAAAACTCAACTTACGTAAATAATCTCATAGGGGCAAAGGCGATAGCTCTGAGGGAAATTCATTCCCCTAAAGCCTGCTTGGTGCACTAAACCCTCGGGGAACCCGAGGAGCGCGCATCCGCTAAAGCCTAAAGCCTAAAGCCTAGCCCCTAATTTAAGTTGCTGCTGCTGAGGTATCTTCGTTATCTTCCTCAGCGGAAGTGCCACTAGATTGAGGACGGAATCTCGATTTGAACATCCGACCGCCAGTGGGGCGTTTTCTAAACTTACGAGCGTATGCTTGATTACGCTCCGCCTTTTCCTTCTTCAGGTTGCGGCGTTTTGCCATAGTTGCCTCTGTAAAAATAAACGATAAGAAACATTCACCAATCCAACCGGACTGGATCTGTTAAGGCTGTGCTAAAAATCCGTAGTCTTAATAAAAGATCGGTTCGGGCGTAGCTTCAGCAGATCCCATGATACGCGATCGCGAGGTAAAAATACTAGTGGTTAGAGTGTCAGCTTTGAGAGTACTATCGATCTAACTGATGTAGAGTTGGATACCTCATCACACTCCTTGTCTGGCGCGTTCCTAAATTTACCACCTCTATGGTCGATCGCCGTTCTCGAATCAAACTCTCAGCCGGACAAATATCCTGGCGTGAAGCGGGAGATGCTCGTCTACCTGCCGTCATCTTTTTGCACGGCAGTTGGCACGATAGCACCCAATGGCATGAGGCGATCGAGATATCGAGCAAAAAATTTCATTGCTTGGCGATCGATTTGTTAGGCTATGGTAATTCTACGGCGATCGAGACACCAACTTCGATCGAGATGCAGGTCGATTGCCTCCATGAATTTTTGACTGCCATCAATTTGCGTCCAGTTTATCTGCTCGGACATTCCTTGGGTGCGTGGATTGCCCTCGCTTATACATTAAAGTATCCCGATTTAGTTCAAGGTGTAGTCGCAATTTCGCCAGAAGGATTTTCACTGGCAAGTTGGCAACAATATAGTATTTTGACTAAATTCTTACTCGCTCGCCCTTGGTTATTTAGACTTTGGCTTAATGGAATAAAGGCACTGATGTCTGTTATTGACGGTGCTAGCCCACTAGCAAAGAGTCAAGCTTATTGGAATTTTTTTAATAAGTTTCCAACTACTCGTAAATTATTATTTGAACGATCGAATCGGGAAATTCGTCGAGAATTAGTTGCCGAGCGCATAGCTCTATTTAAGCCGCCACTACTGATTCTACAAAGCGATGCTGACGATCGATCTGTCATCGAACAAAGTCAAGCCTGTGCACAAGCTTTCCATCGGGCTGAGTTTAAATTAATTAAAGAAGCTGACTTTGCACCGCCAGCATTAACGACCCAAATTACTAGAGAGATTGAAAATTTTATCGATCGCATTCAAGCTCAGATCGATCGAAAAGAAGTAGAATTGTGGTAAAAGTTTATTGAAGTTAAAATCACAGCCAATCCATAAAATAGGAGATGTCGATCGAACCTCATTCGATCGATCGATATCTCTAGATAGTTATTGAGAATCTCCCCATCACCACCAGTCAATACGATCTGACTTTCTGGATATAACTGTTGCCAATCTTGAATAAAATCCCGAATACCGGAAGTCACTGTCCGTAAGATGCCACTGGAGATCGCTCCTGGTGTATTATCGCTCCAGCGAGGTGGTAATTGTCGCGGTAATACTATTGCGGGTAAAGCAGCAGTCCCTGTAGCTAGAGAGGATATTTGCAATCTCAATCCTGGTACAATCGCGCCACCAATCAGACAACGACCGCGATCTACACCTGTAATAGTTAATGCTGTACCACCATCGATTACTAACACTGGATAACCATAAATTTCTCCCGCACCAAACATAGCCAAAGCTCGATCGATTCCTAGTGTCGGATAGAGATTGTGTAAGGGAATATCTGCGAGTGTAAGCTGCCGAACTTGAGGTAATTGTTGCCAAATTACTGTTTGACTGGGAACGACAGAAATTAAGTAAATAGATATTTTAGTAACTTCGATCCGACCATTTTCAATAATTCTTTGGAGATCGATGGGTAATGTGTTTAATAATCGATCGGGATGGATATATTCTGTATCCCAACTAGATTCGAGTTTGGTATTTAAAAACCAAGCCCAATGATAGCGCGAATTACCGATCGACAGTCCAATCTGGATATTTTCTGTCTGGTAGCACATCAGTTCCAGAACCATTTACAATCGTGGGTACTCTAGTTGGTGGTACAATAGCATTATTACGCATGAGAAAGAAACTAAAGTTTGACAACAAAGCCTAGCATGTAAAATCCCCTCTTGGGAGGGGTGCCCGAAGGGTGGGGTGGGTGAGATATTTGATTGAACCGTCTGACTCCGATCGTGCATCGCTGATAGAATTTAAACTACCTTACCCCAGCTAACATTCTGGGGTGGAAGCATTTGGGAGGCAGATAGTGAGTCGCAGAGATCTACCCACCCCACCCTTCGGGCACCCCTCCGAGGAAGGGATTTTTTAACTGTTGAGCTTTTTAGCCAAGATTTGATTGGCTAACTTAGGCTCGGCGCGCCCGCCAGTTTGTTTCATCAGTTGCCCGACAAAGAAACCCAAAAGTTTAGTTTTTCCAGCTTTATATTGTTCTAATTCCTTTGGATTGGCTGCCAGAAGTTCATCGACGATTTTCGCCAGTTCCGCAGGATCGGAAATCGAAGTTAACCCTTTGCTCTCGACTAATTTTTGGACTGAACCACCATGCTCGAATAGTTCGGGTAAAATTTCTTTAGCAATTTTGCCATTAATTGTCCCTTTGTCAATGAGTCCAATCAATTCTGCCAAAATAGTCGGTGTCAGCGCGATGTCTTTAATACCTACCTTTTGATTTTTGAGATAGGCAGTAATATCGCCCATTACCCAGTTAGCTGCTTGTTTGATATCAGCACCAGCAGTAATTGCGGCTTCGAGATATTCAGCTACAGAGCGATCGTCTGTCAAGACTCGCGTATCATAGGGTGATAAACCCAATTCTGTTTGATAGCGATGGCGTTTTTGGACGGGTAATTCGGGTAATTCTGCCTTCCAAGCTGCCTTTTGACTATCTGCCAAAATCATCGGGGTTAAATCGGGTTCGGGGAAATAGCGATAGTCGCTGGCACCTTCTTTGCTCCGCATACTAATCGTGCGTTGGGTACCTTCTTCCCATAGCCGTGTTTCTTGGAAAATTGGCTCGTTATTGCCAATCGCGGTAATTTGTCGATCGATCTCGTAGTCGATCGCGCGTTGAATCGCACTAAACGAGTTCATATTCTTGATCTCTACTTTAACGCCAAATTCCTTTCGACCCACAGGACGCACCGAAATATTCACATCACATCGAAGTGACCCTTCCTGCATATTCCCATCTCCTACGCCCAGATAGCGGACGATCCGCCGAATTTCTTGGGCATATTCAGCCGCTTCTACTCCGCTGCGAAGATCGGGTTCGGAGACGATTTCACATAGAGGTACGCCAGTCCGATTGTAATCTACTAGCGAATAACTCGAACCAGCCAATCGATCGCTGCCACCATGTACGAGCTTACCCGCATCTTCTTCCATGTGCATCCGCGTGATGCCAATTTTCTTGCGGGTAGGATTGCCAGCATCATCGAGGATTTCGATCTCTACCCAGCCATGCTCGGCGATGGGGAGATCGTATTGGGTGATTTGGTAGTTTTTGGGTAAGTCAGGATAAAAATATTGCTTGCGATCGAATTTACTATAGGCAGCAATCTCACAATTTAGAGCCAAACCCGCTTTGACAGCATACTCCAACACTTTCTCATTGAGTACTGGCAACACTCCAGGCATTGCCGTACAGACGGGGCAAATATTGTGATTGGGGACGGAACCAAACTCAGTCGAACAGTTACAAAAAATCTTGGTAGCAGTACTGAGTTGACAGTGAGTTTCTAACCCAATTACGGCTTCATACTGGATTTTAGTCGGGGTAGCTACGGTCATGCGGCTCTAAAAAATTTGGTGTAGAACTAGATCTATTTTTATTATATCGCGCTGTTGGCGTAGCCTCGACCTGGGAGCGGCATTAGTTGCTGGACAAGTTGAGTCCACTTATAATAAATAGATTAGTTGCTGCTAGCTACTAGAAAAATTTTTCAGAGCTATACACCCAATCCTAACTACTAAATAACCAGTAATTCTTATGGCTAAATGGGATGCAGGCAGGTTTTTAAATACCGTTAGCTATTTTGAAGCAATTCCGGTGTTCAGCGATGTACAACGCTGGCTGACAGGCGGATCGAGTCGTCAATCTACCACTGATGGAGGAAGAGCTGTGGGTGTGATTTTGGTAATCGGTGGGATGAGTGAAATCGGTCAATTGACGATCGCGCAATTAGTGAAAAGTGGTTATCGAGTCAGAGCGGCGATCGCGGATCTGAGTTTGACACCGTTTAGTGTACCTGCAAATGTCGAATTTGTGCAGGTGGAACTCGACAGTAGCGGTACGGCACCTGATAATAATAGTCTTACCGATCGAGTGATGCAAGGGGTGCGATCGATTATCGTTTGTCCCGATGGTGATGCTCTCACCGCCGCAGCTTTAGACAATTTAACGGTAGCTGCAATTACTTATTTACCCACACACAATCAATTAGAAATTTTTGATTTTACTCACCCGAATGTGGATCTGCAAGCGACATGGGGAGCTGTGGATGATGTGGTGATGGGTGGAGTAAGCGAAAGTGGGATTCGCTTGAGAGCTGGATCTGCTGTTTTTAGTGGTAATGTTTCGATCGAGAATTCCGGCGGGTTTGCATCGGTTCGGACGCGCAATTTTGACCCAATTCTCAATTTAAGCCATTATCAAGGGATCGAATTAAAAGTCAAAGGAGACGGACAAAGATATAAACTATTTGTGAGAACTGAGGAGAAATGGGATGGAGTTGGTTATGCTCATTCATTCGATACGATCGCTAATGAATGGATGACTATTCAAGTTCCATTTAAAGATTTGGTGCCGATCTTTCGGGCAAAGACAGTTAGTGATGCTCCGCTTGATACTACTCAAATTTGTTCGTTTCAATTAATGCTTAGTAAATTTGAATACGATCGAGCATTAAATCCGCGCTTTATCCCAGGTTTATTTTCGTTAGAGATCGAATCAATTGCTGCTTATGGCGGTGAGATTGTTCCCCAATTAGTCGTCATTGATTCGATGCCGATCTTTGCCGATTTGACTGCCAAACTTCAGGCTACTAGCCTACCATATGCGATCGTCCAATCGGCAAGTCTCGATCCTCAGATGTTAGCGATGATTGCTGTTAATTCGATCTCCCAACCCGAAGCAGTCGGTCAAGTTTTGGGAGGTTAAATTAATTGATAATTGATAATTGATAACCTGTAGGGGCGGGTTTATGCTAAAAATTGCCAACTAACACTACAAAATCGGAACAAACCCGCCATCCCGCCATCCCCCACCAATATCTGTTAGAGCGATTCCTCCTGAAACGATCTCAAATGGGTTCTATAGCGATCCTAAATCAGATCTTTGGGTATCGAGCCTGGTGCGTTACGGCTGAAGCCTAACACACCCTACATCAAGCTAGCTTTTCATTTAGGATTGCCATATACATGGGTGGATTGAAACAATTTTAGCCAATCTGCGTCCGAGACTATGACTTAGGACTGATTTTCATTCGCCATGAATGCGGTAGAAAAAATTGATAAATTCAATTGCCACCGGATTCACTGGAGATAAGCCAATCGTCACAGAGTATAATCAGTCGGTGAACTAGCAATAGTCGATCGATATATAGCGCAAGACAGCCGATACCATGAAACTAAACAGCATTAATCCTGGAGTTATTGCCATATTGTGTGCGACTAGCCTCACGATCGGCATAGTAACACCTGCGATTACGGTGACACCACCCCCGAAATCTACACCCACCAATCAAACCACTCCACCCACTACAGCCACTCCCGCCAACACCCCCACCCCGAATCCACAGCCAGCAACAACAAATAAGCTGCCATTAGTCGTTGTCACCCCGCTGACACCAGCGACCCTCAAAAACTTCACCGATCTCTACGGACAAGTATTAGCAGTCAAATTTACCCCCAATCAACAGCAAAAAATCTCTCAGCGGTTGAGTAAAGAATGGATGACTAATTTGGGACTGAGGAGTACTGTCGCCCAAACCATTGCGCTCGAACCGCAAATCGTGCGTGGTACCCCAGCCGAACGCACTCAATTACAAACTAAGTTAGTGGCAAATCTCCGTCAGCAGGTACTCGATGGAGATACTGATGCGCTGTGGTTGGTGTCGTTCTATGATGCCTCATCCAAAAATTGGTTAGCACCAGGGAAGCCTCCATTAACCCGCATGACTACTGACATGAGTGCAGAGGTGCTTTGTTTTATGGTAAATGAAATTATGGGCAAATCGATCGCCACTTCTGACAGTAAGCTGAAAGATGCGATCGCGACTAAACTTACTGCGGAATACGCCAAAATTCCTGCCGATACTAAACAGTCCCTGTCTAGATTACCTGCAACTTGGCTAACATTCAAGGGCAATGACTGGTTGCGGCGTGGCAATGATTTCCGCGAACAAATGCGTGTTCACTGGGGGCAAAATCTCGAAGCTTACATTCCCGAAATTAGAGAGATGAGCAAACTTAGACGCGATCGAGTGGCAAAACTTAAAGCCGATCCTAATGTACAGTGGGATCGAATGAACTCTATTCAACGTCAAGCGGCTTTACAAAAATCCGATCCAGAGTTCCAAGCTAGTATCCGTACTCTCGCCCCAACTAAAACAATTCAGTTGAATAACTATATTAATACCATGCAGGTCGCCACAGCAATCGGTAATTCTCCTACCCGTTATTCTCTAAGATTAAACGTAAAGTAGGTAAATTAGTTGATAGTTGACACTTCGGCTTCGCTCAGTGCAAGCAGTTGACAGTTGACAGTTAAATTAGATAAAACTTAGGGTGGATACTGCCCACATTCAGATTTAGGCGGTGCTAAATTGATGTATGATTTTGGATTTTTAAAACTAATCTAACTCCCAGTCCCCCCAGTCCCCCAGTCCCCCAGTCCCCCAGCAGCCCCTAATTCCTCATCCCTAATTTCATGCGTATTCTTGTAACTGGTGCTAGTGGTTGTGTCGGTCATTATATCAGTGAAACTCTGATTCAAAATACCGACCACGAACTATTTTTATTTGTCCGCAACCCTGCCAAATTGCAAGTAGATATTAACGCACGTCCGGGCATTCATGTCGTTACCGTAGACATGATAGAAATCGAAAAGCAAGCTGAGTTACTGAAGACAATCGATGTTGCCGTAATGACTGCGGCGGGTTGGGGTGGGCAAGAAGCCTTTGATATTAACTACACTAAAACTCACGTTTTATTCGAGCTGCTCGACCCGCAAGTTTGTCAGCAAGTTATCTACTTTTCAACCCAAAGTGTACTCGATCGACAGAATCAACTATTACCGGAAGCAGGTAAGATCGGGACAGATTATATTATGTCTAAATATCAGTGTTTGGACAAATTGACACGGGAAAAAAATGCTGTCGGTGGTGAGAATAGGATTGCCTCAAAAGTTACGACGGTTTTTCCCACACTAGTATTTGGTGGTGACGAGACCAAGCCCTATTCCTTTCTGTCGGCTGACTTGACAAATATCGCTAAATATGCTGGGCTACTGCAATGGTTTACTGCTGATGGCAGCTTCCATTTTATTCACGGCAAAGATATCGCCGAAGTCGTCAGGCATCTGATCGCACATCCCGAACTTGCCGATAAATTCGATCGCCGCGTCGTCTTGGGCAATAAATTAGTTACTGCTGATGCTGGAATTAAAGAGATTTGTGCCTACTTTGGTAAAAAGAGTCCCTTTCAGATTCCCTTGTCGATCGCGATCGCCAATTTTTTTATTAAGCTATTTAAGATCCAAATGGCCGAATGGGATCGGTTTTGCTTAGACTACCGTCACTTTGGCTCCACTAACCCCGTTAGCCCCGCCACATTTGGCTTGCCTAGCTACGCCCCAACGATCTCCGACATTTTTCGGACGCGGGGTCTTGTCAGTGGTAAACGATCGCGCGATAAAAATTTTTAAGTATTGTTACCCCCTCGGTGATACAATCTATGGTGGTCGATTCGGGATCGAATAACACTAAACTGCTGTGACTACTGATGAAACGCCTCAACTGACAGAATTAGTTAATGAGGAAACTACACCGGAGGAATCTAGTGTAGGGTCGTCAGAAGACTCGATGGGTGAGTATCAACAGCTCAAACAAGAGTTGTATCTGATTACTATCGGAATTACTGCTGTGGTATTTGCCGCAGTGACGTACTTTTACGATTTGAGGGTTGCCCTCAATTACCTGTTGGGTGCAGCCGCAGGAGTAGTGTACTTGAGACTGCTAGCAAAAGATGTAGATCGCATTGGTAACGAATCCGTGAAGCTAAGTCTCGATCGTCAAGCTCTAGTTGTAGTCTTGATGCTTGTAGCTGCTAAATGGCACCAACTGCAAATTCTGCCAGTCTTTTTAGGGTTCTTAACCTACAAAGCAGCACTTATAGTTTATCTCGTGCGGACAATCTCGATCGGGGATTAAAATTCGATCGGGTGTGAGCTAGCGCAGAATCGACCAGCAATAGCAGTAACTGCAATTTTGGTAAACGATCGCGAGACAATGACTCCTAGATGCACATGTTAGATGGTTTAAACATCATGAATCTCCTGCCCTTGGCGGCATTGGATGTCGGTCATCACTTGTATTGGCGACTAGGAAACCTCCAAATCCACGGTCAAGTATTCCTCACTTCTTGGTTTGTAATCGGGTTGCTGCTAATCGCTGCAATCGCCGCAACACGGAATGTCCAACGCATTCCACGCGGGATTCAAAACTTGATGGAGTATGCCTTGGAGTATATCCGCAATTTAAGTAAAGACCAAATTGGCGAAAAGGAATATCGTCCTTGGGTTCCATTTATCGGTACCCTATTTTTATTCATCTTTTTATCCAACTGGTCTGGAGCATTACTCCCGTGGAAGCTGATTCACTTGCCATCAGGTGAACTAGCCGCGCCAACCAACGATATCAACACCACGGTAGCACTAGCATTACTCACGTCTTTGGCGTATTTCTATGCAGGTTTCCGCAAACGTGGTTTGGGATATCTAGCTAAATACATCGAACCGACACCAATCCTGTTACCGATCAATATCCTCGAAGACTTCACTAAACCGTTGTCCCTAAGCTTCCGTTTGTTCGGAAACATCCTTGCAGATGAATTAGTGGTCGGCGTACTAGTATTACTAGTTCCGTTTATTGTGCCGATACCAGTTATGCTGTTAGGGTTGTTTACTAGTGCCATCCAAGCATTGGTATTTGCAACGCTAGCTGCTGTCTACATCGGTGAAGCGATCGAAGGTCACGGCGAACACGAAGAAGAACACTAAGTTTGGTGAATAGTGAATGGTGAATGGTGGATGGTGCATAACTAGACGCGATTAACTGGTAACTAGTAACCGAATCAATCTCAATTAATATTCTCTCCATCATTTTTTAAGGTAAATACACATGAATCCTACTGTTGCTGCTGCTTCCGTTATCGCTGCTGCTCTCGCTGTTGGTCTAGCTTCCATCGGGCCTGGTTTAGGTCAAGGTACTGCTGCTGGTCAAGCCGTAGAAGGGATTGCACGTCAGCCCGAAGCTGAAGGCAAAATTCGCGGTACTCTGTTGCTCTCCCTAGCGTTCATGGAATCTTTGACCATCTACGGTCTAGTTGTTGCACTGATTCTGTTGTTTGCTAACCCCTTCGCATAATCTTACAGTCAACCATCGGTAGGAACGGACAGTATTAGTTGAGAGTTGAGAGTTGAGAGTTGAGAGTTGATGAAGGCGAACGATTCGGAGGTTTCCTCCGGCATAAGGCGGCAATCCAGCTACGACCGACAAATAGACTTACTACTTACTTTACTGCCGATTTCCTCCCGATCTAAAATTTCCAAGGAAAGCATAAAACATGATCCCACAATGGACACTACTGCTAGCCGCAGTAGCAGAAGTAGCAGAAGTAGCGGAAAAGGGTAAACTGTTTGACTTTGATGCGACCTTGCCCCTGATGGCAATCCAATTTGTCATTTTGGTTGGTGCATTAAACATCCTGTTTTACAAACCCCTTGGTAAAGTATTAGACGATCGAGATGAGTACATTCGCGGTGGTTTGGGCGATGCCAAAGCCAGACTAGCCGAAGCCGAAACACTCACCAAGAAATATGAAGCAGAACTAGCAGGTACCAGACGGGAATCCCAAGCAGTCATCGCCACAGCCAAAGCTGAAGCGCAAAAGATCGCCGCCGGACAAATTGCCGAAATTCAACAAACTGCTCAAGTTCAACGCGAACAAGCTCAAGCCGAGATCGACAAGCAAAAGCAATCCGCTTTTACAGCTCTAGAGCCTCAAGTAGAAGCCCTCAGCCGTCAAATCTTAACCAAATTGTTGGGAGCCGAGTTAGTTAAATAAAATAACCTGCTAGCCAGATTAAAACAGTTAATAACGAACAGTTAGCGGTCACAATTTATGTAACTGGCAACCAATCGCTCATAACAAATAACCGTTCGATCGAATCGCCCAGTTCTAGCACATATATATGATGGGAAATTTTTTATTCCTCGCCACAGCCGAAGCCACAGCCGAAACAGGTGGTGTCAGCTTAAATACAGATTTAATCGAAGCCAACTTATTTAACCTCGTTCTGGTCTTGATTTTTGTATTTGTCTTCGGACGCAAACTCTTGACCGAAATTCTCACCGAACGTCGCCTGGCGATCGAAACTGCCATTCAAGATACGGAAGCTCGTCAGAAACAAGCGATGTCCGCTCTGGAAGTAGCTAAGAAAAATCTGGCTCAAGCCCAAACTGAAGCTGAAAATATTCGCACATTGGCAATTACCAGTGCGGAAAATGCCAAAGCCGAAATCGAGGCTAAAACAGCAGCCGATATCGAGCGGATGCAGGAACTAGCTGCTGCTGACACCAGTAACGAGCAGGACAAAGCCATCGCCGAACTGCGCGTGCGAGTCACTAAACTGGCGATGGAAAGAGCAGAAGCTCAACTCAAAAACCTACTCACCGAATCCGCTCAAGCTGAGTTGGTCGATCGTAGTATCGCATTGGTAGGAGGTAAATAATGAAAGATAGTGCCATCGGTAGTGTAGTTCTCACCCCTTACGCAGATGCGTTGATGTCCCTCGCTCAGTCTCAAAATCTGGTCGATGAATTTGGTAGCAATTGCGCGGATTTATTAGGCCTGCTTGATGAGTCTCCAGAATTGAACCAAGTCTTGGCAAGTCCGATTGTTAAAATTGCCGATAAAAAAGCAATTTTGGCTAAGATTGTCACCGACAAAATTCACCCATTTATGTCAAACTTCTTGATGATCTTAGTCGAGCGTCGCAGAATTGGCTACTTGGCAGGAATTTGTAAGCGTTATCAAGCCGCCTTGCGCGACTTAAAAGGAATTGTCTTGGCAGAAGTCACTAGTGCAGTCGCTTTAACTGACTCCCAGACTCAATCTGTTCGCGATCGAGTTCAAGCCATGACCAGCGCAACTAGCGTCGAAATCGTTACCAACATCGACCCAGACATCATCGGCGGGGTGATTATCAAAGTTGGTTCTCAAGTCATCGACTCCAGCCTTCGTGCCGAAATCCGTCGCCTGGGTCTGAGCATTGCTTAGGGAGTAGAGGGTAGGGAGTAGGGATTTAGTTAGATAAAGCCTAAAACCCAACACCTCAAACCTCAAACCTAAAGCCTAATACCTATAAAAGACTTACATCAGTAATAAATAATTATGATTAGTATCAGACCTGACGAAATTAGTAGCATCATTCGCCAGCAAATCGAACAATATACCCAAGATGTCAAATCATCAAACGTCGGTACCGTCCTCCAAGTAGGAGACGGGATTGCCCGCGTTTATGGCTTGGATAAAGTCATGTCTGGGGAACTCGTCGAATTTGAAGACGCGAGTGTCGGCTTGGCTCTCAACCTCGAAGCCGATAACGTCGGTGTGGTATTGATGAGCAACGGTCGGAATATTCAAGAAGGTAGTGCCGTCAAAGCAACTGGTAAAATCGCTCAGATTCCTGTTGGTGATGCGATTATCGGTCGGGTAGTCGATGCTTTGGCTCGTCCCATCGATGGCAAAGGCGACATCGCTACTACTACCACTCGCCTGATTGAATTCATGGCACCAGGGATTATCGAACGTCGTTCGGTATATGAACCCATGCAGACCGGAATTACCGCTATTGATGCGATGATTCCAGTTGGTCGCGGTCAACGGGAATTGATTATTGGTGACAGACAGACTGGTAAAACTTCGATCGCAGTTGATACGATCATCAACCAAAAATCTGAAGATGTAGTCTGTGTATATGTAGCGATCGGTCAGAAAGCCTCCACCGTTGCCAATATCGTCAACGTCCTCGAAGAAGCTGGCGCGATGGCTTACACGGTCGTTGTAGCTGCCAATGCCAACGATCCTGCGACCCTCCAATACTTCGCACCTTACACTGGTGCAGCGATCGCTGAGTACTTCATGTACCAAGGTAAAGCGACCCTGATTATCTACGATGACTTGTCCAAACAAGCACAAGCATATCGCCAAATGTCCCTGCTACTCCGTCGCCCACCAGGACGTGAAGCATATCCTGGCGACGTATTCTACATTCACTCCCGCCTACTCGAACGTGCTGCCAAACTCAGCGACGAACTCGGCGGTGGTAGTATGACAGCCCTGCCAATTATCGAAACTCAAGGTAGTGACGTATCTGCGTATATTCCTACCAACGTAATTTCGATTACTGACGGTCAAATCTTCCTCTCCTCCGACCTGTTTAACTCTGGTCTTCGCCCCGCCATCAACGCTGGGATCTCCGTATCCCGCGTAGGTTCCGCCGCACAGACCAAAGCGATGAAAAAGGTCGCAGGTAAACTCAAGCTCGAACTCGCGCAGTTTGACGACCTCCAAGCCTTCGCTCAATTTGCATCCGACCTCGACCAAGCGACCCAAAATCAACTCGCTCGTGGCGCGCGCCTCCGCGAAATCCTCAAGCAGCCTCAGTACTCCCCTCTATCTGTAGCCGAACAAGTTGCACTAGTATATGCGGGATTAAACGGCTATCTCGACGATATCGCCGTCAACAAAGTCACTGGTTACACTGCTGCACTCAAAGACTACCTAAAAAATAGTAAACCTGAGTACGCTCAAACCATCAAAGACAACAAAATGCAGCTTACTGATGAAGCAGAAGCCATGCTCAAAGCCGCACTAGTCGAATGTAAGAAATCCTTCTTGGCCACCGCTTAGAGGATATCCACAGCTCGAAGTAGAACCGTAGGGGTGCCCCTCGTGGGTACCCGAACATTTACAGGTACCCGCAAGGGATACCCCTACTGAGTTTAATTATATAGACATCTAAAAAATCAGCATTAATATTTAACACCTAAATATTCACGGGTTCGACTCGATTGCTTTACCCACAGAATTAAGCATGTCGATGCACTACGGGATATCTGAAATTAATCCACTCTACTCTCTACTCTCTACCCCCTCTTTACATGGCTAACTTAAAAATTATTCGGGATCAGATTGAATCAGTTAAAAATACTAAAAAAATTACTGAAGCAATGCGCCTAGTCGCAGCCGCAAAAGTGCGGCGGGCGCAGCAACAAGTCGTTGCAACTCGTCCATTTGCAGATAGATTGGCTCAAGTTTTATATAGTCTCAAAAGTCGGTTAACCTTCGCTGATGCTACTTCGCCTTTTCTGCAACAACGGGAAGCAAAATGCGTAGGGATCTTGGTAGTTACAGGCGATCGCGGTCTATGTGGCGGTTATAATAGTGCCATCATCAAGAAAGCCGAGCTTCGTGCCAAAGAACTTAAAGCGCAGGGTTTGGATTACAAGTTTGTCACCGTCGGACGCAAAGCTACTCAGTACTTTCAACGTCGTAACCAACCGATTAGTGCCGACTATACGGGACTAGAACAAATCCCTACGGCTGTTGAAGCAAATAAAATCGCTGACGAACTGCTCTCTTTGTTTCTGTCCGAAGGCGTTGATAGAGTGGAACTAGTCTACACAAAATTTGTCTCGCTGATTGCTTCTCGCCCTGTCGTTCAGACATTACTACCCTTGACTCCTCAAGGATTGGAAGTTCCAGATGATGAAGTGTTCCGCCTGACTAGTCGCAATGGTACTTTCGCCGTCGAGCGCGATAAATTAGACACATCCGTGCAACCTCTACCTAGCGATACGATCTTTGAACAAGATCCCAATCAAATTCTGGATGCACTCCTACCCCTGTATCTAAATAATCAACTCCTCCGCGCCCTCCAAGAATCTGCCGCCAGCGAACTTGCCGCGCGGATGACAGCGATGAATAATGCTAGCGACAATGCCAAACAATTAATCGGCTCATTGACTCTCAGCTACAACAAAGCCCGTCAAGCAGCGATTACTCAAGAAATTCTGGAGGTTGTCGGCGGTGCTGAGGCACTTCAAGGCTAGATCGATTTATTAATGTTATCAAAATGTGTCTGGAATTAATTTCAGGCACATTTTTAGGTATTGGCATTGATAGCGGCACTCTGGATAATATAACTTTTCCGAAAGTCCGAGGTTGACTTGCTCAGAAGTCGGGGAGCTGACTCACCAGTGATTATAGATTTGTAGAAATCGCGCCGACGGGACAAGTCGGGATACACTGCTCGCAGACGATACAACGCGATCGCGTGAAATTGAGCTTGAAGGTATCTGGTTCTAAATTGAGAGCTTCAGTCGGACACACGCCAGTACACAATCCACAATCCACACAGACATCCTCATCGACAAAGATTTCCTTATTAGCTGTGGAAACTTGGATACCTTGAGAGCGCATCCAATCGATCGAAGCATCGAGTTCGTCAATGTCTCCAGCTAGTTCTACTACTAGCTTGCCGATTTGGTTGGGTGCTACCTGAGCGCGAATGATATTTGCAGCGATGTTAAAATCTTTAGCCAGTCGATACGCAACTGGCATCTGAATCGCTCGTTTAGGGAAGGTAAGAGTAACCCGTTTTTTCACAGTGGGAAGGCAGTAGCGATCGATTCTATTTTAGAGCGTAAATGGGCGTTGCTGAATTTGGGTATGAAAGAGGGGGAGACTGGGGGAAAGAAATGAGAACCTAATTTCCATCGCCTAGTTTAAATACTGGTGCGTTATGGCTTACGCCTAACACACCCTACAGCCATTCACCATCTACCCATTCACTATCCACCATCCCCCTTAAAATCCGATTTACCACCCGTTTTACTAATCAACCGGATATTTTCGATTTGCATCGACTTCTCCAATGCCTTAGCCATATCATATAGAGTCAGAGCCGCGATCGATACCGCAGTCAGAGCTTCCATTTCCACACCAGTTTCAGCTTTAATCGTCACTGTCGATCGAATTTGGAAACCTGGTAACTCTCGATCGGGTGTGACAGATACTAGTACTTGACTCAGGGGGAGTGGATGACAAAGTGGAATCAGATTAGCTGTTTGTTTGGCTGCCATGATGCCTGCAATTCTCGAAATACCTATGACATCACCTTTGGGTGCATTACCCGCCAGAATCGCTTCTAGGGTGCTTAGAGACATGCGGACTTGTCCTCCAGCGACTGCGGTACGCTTCGTCACCGCCTTTTCTGCGACATCTACCATCATCGCCTCACCGCGATCGTTCAAATGTGTAAGTTGGGAATCCGATGGAGATCCAACAGCTTCAGAAAAATTTTGCATGTTTTGATAAAGGTATGTTATAGTTGAGGACGGACAAGGGCAAGTAGCTCAGTGGATAGAGCTTCTGACTACGGATCAGAAGGTCGGGGGTTCGAATCCCTCCTTGCTCACTAGTTTCGATCGCCGTCATCGGACTCGATCGACCCAAATATCTCTCAAGAGTTTCCTCTTGGGGGATATTTATTTATTAGCCTCGATTTATTTTGATTCAGGATGGGTATTGGGACAAGGATCGCCACCCATTTGATTGATTTTGCCAATCATCTGATACAGTTTACCAAAATCGCGCCTGTCAAGTTTGAATGTAAGCCGAGGTAAATGGGAAATCGAGTCTTCCAATTCGTCATCTAGAGCCGTAGTTTGGACGATTCTACCGCTAGAAACTAAACTACCAAACTCTCGATTGAGCAATTCTAGATCTCGATCGCTAATCGCCATCTTCAGTCGCATCACAAATTGTTCGCCAACATAACGACTAGAGTGATACACCTGATAAAAAGTCCGAATCACTTCCGCCGCCACCTGAATATCATCAGTAATCGTATACAGATTTAGATCCCCTACACCAATCAATCCCGTCGCGGCTAGATTCTTGCGGAGATAACTATCCCAGTCTCGCCAATATGTACCACCAGGGCGATCGATCAGTACCATCGGTACGGGGCCATACCGACCAGTTTGGCACAATGTCAGCGTCTCCAGTGCCTCATCCTGCGTGCCAAATCCACCTGGAAACAGGGCGACAGCATCACTTTCCCTCAGGAAAAATAACTTCCGCGTAAAAAAATATTTGAACGGGATAGATTTTGGATCTCCAGCGATATATTTATTCGCGCCCTGCTCGTATGGAAGCTGAATATTCAAGCCAAACGAATTTTCAGCCCCCGCTCCGGCATTCGCTGCTGCCATAATGCCGCCACCAGCACCAGTAATCGTCATGAAGCCCTGCTGGGTAATCGCTTGTGCGAAGTCATAGGCAAGTTGATACTCTGGAGCCGTATCATTGGTTCGGGCAGAGCCAAATACCGCCACCTTCCGAATGTGTCGATAGGGATGAAATACCTGAAATGCACGCTCCATATCACCGATAGATGCACTGAGGATCTTCCAGTCTAATCTGTCGATCTCTGTTTCAGATAGCCGTAAAATCGTCTCTAAAGCACGTTGAATCCATTTACCGTGGGTCATGCTCGGCAAGCGATCGATCGTGGCTAATAGGTCATTTTTTAGGTCAGCTAGATCGTCCATAGGTTTGATTCAAAATTATTTAGCCTGCTCTTGACCAATTACTAACATCTACACATAGAAAAGCGTCTCTAGCTAGATTCGGCTAGAGACGCTCACCACCCATGCCAGTATTCCAAGCTGAGTGTAATATTCTGGCGATTGGGACTGTAACACTTTGGTGGGCGTACAATTGCTAAAAATAGTCAGGGGTAAACTGACACTCATGTTCGCCCCTGCGGTCTAAGTTAACTGACTGGAGGTGTCACGATCTAGACTTTTCTAACGAGTCGTAATACTATACGCCAATCGATCTCGATCGCAATTTAGAGATATTTTTCGACAGTATTAGAAAGAGTTGCTTTAGGCACTGCTCCAACTACCGTATCGACTTTTTGACCACCTTTAAAAATCATCAGTGTGGGAATACTCCGAATCCCATATTGACTGGCAACATTGGGATTGTTGTCAGTATTGAGCTTGAATACTTTGATCTTGCCTTCATACTGAGCGGCGATTTCGTCAACTACAGGGCCGACCATTCTACAAGGCCCGCACCAAGGTGCCCAAAAATCTACTAATACTGGAATTTCACTATCCAGAACATCTTCCTTAAAAGAACCGTCTGTAACTTCTACTGCTGACGACATGACTCCAATCCTTTTTACCTAGGTTTGCTCGGTTTGTATGCAATTTTACCATATGTAAACAGTGGCTAGTGTCTAGTAGGTGGTGTTATTGACAAAGGTTTAGATATCAATTTATATCTAAACCTTTGTCGTGCAGATCTCTTGCCGATACCCTACAGTCACCCTAGTTGCTAATTTAAGATCGCTATAGTTACGAGCTAGTAAGTTTCAACGTGCCAACGACCAGCACGTTTGAGTTGGCTGCGGTATTCAGACCATTTGACATCAGACTTAATTGCTGCATTTGTCAGCGCAGCGTCGATGCCTGTTTCCATGCCTTTGAGTCCACAGATGTAAACATGGGTTTTTTCTTGCTGAATCAGCGACCATAGTTTATCAGCGTTTTCGGCGATCCGATCTTGGATGTACATTTTGCCACCCTCAGCATTTTTCTGTTCGCGACTGACAGCATAGGTGAGCTTGAAGTTATCGGGATATTTTTCCTGAATTTCTTCGAGTTCGTCTTTGTAGAGAATGTTGGGAGTTGTCGCTACTCCAAATACTAGCCAAGCTAGACCTTTGAAGCTGTAATCGGGGTTAGCATGACGTTCGTTGTCTTTGAACATCCGCCATAGGTAAGCACGAAAAGGTGCAATCCCAGTTCCTGTTGCCATCATGATGACGTTGGCTTCAGGGTCGTCAGGTAGCAGCATTTCTTTTCCGGTTGGGCCAGTGATTTGAATCTCATCCCCAGGTTTCAGACCGCAGATGAAGCTAGAGCACACACCTTCGACTTCTTTGCCAGTTTTCTCGTCTTTGTACTCTAGTTTGCGGACGCAGAGGGAGACAGTTTTGTCATCGACATCATCGCCGTGACGGGTACTAGCGATCGAATAAAGGCGAATTTTGTTATTCTTACCTTTAGCATCTTTACCTGGGGGGATAATCCCGATACTTTGTCCTTCAAAGTACCGCAAATCTCCAGCAGAGATATCAAATTTGACGTGTTGAACCATGCCAATTCCGCCATCAGCCAGGAGTCCGTCATTGGAGACACATTTACCAACAAAAGGAGCATTGGGACGGTAGATGTTAACAGGGACATCTGCATGTTTTTTGGCTGCGGGGGCGACGGCGACTTCCGTTGGCGCGGATGCGCTAGTTTCGACAAGTTCGGTAGTTTCAATCGACATTGGTTCGGTACTCTCCACAGAAGTTGGTTCAGACTTAGCTTCAAAGGGACGAATGCTGAGAATTTTACCGCCTAAACTGGCAATGCGCCGCATTTCTTGATTCATCCGTTGATAAGGTACGGTGATAAATGAGCTACCACTCCGACGAATCTTACTATCGGCTGCATTGGATGATTGAAGATCTCGCAATCCGCTCACTTCATAAATATATAGACGACTATTAGCTGCTGAATTACCAGCACTACCGCTCAGACTTGGATTGTACATAAGTATTTTGTATCTCCGAACCCCAAATATTAAATCATATTATAACTTTAGTTACTTCAAAGATCGCTCGGTCGAACGATCTCTCCCAGGTATAAAACCAGGCAGCAGACAATCTGCAATATCTAAACATATCCCAGCCAGAATACCGTAGCTGAGTCCGATCGCACAAGAGTGATACGGACGAGGGCAGAGATTTGGATCGATGAGGTAAATTTAGATACCCTTCGATCGATGCGCGTGGTAAAGCCAAGCACGGCAGCAGCGGCTCAGGTGACGCTCGAAGTGGGCTGAGATTGACACTAATTAGGCTATGATGTTGGCTGAGTATAGTTTTGTATCATAATTGTGTCCGATCTGGGAATTGTTAATCTAACCCTACCTATCGTTATAAGATGTATTGAAATGTACAATTTTCTACCATATCGATCGCGGTCGTGCCCGATTCGAGTGATAATTGCACCAGGATCGACCGAAACCAATCTGAAAATTGGGTTGTTTTTGGGTCGATAGGGGTGGCGGATTAAGGTAAAATTTTACTTCAAAGAACTAGAACTAGATACTTCCTAAAGAATTTTAATATAAGAGGATAGCTATGACCAGTAAGGTAGATCGTGTGGTAGTAATTGGCGTTGCTGGAGACTCCGGTTGCGGTAAGTCAACGTTTTTACAGCGGATTATCGACTTGTTTGGAGAGGATTTTGTGACGGTAATCTGTTTGGATGACTACCACAGTCTCGATCGATACCAGCGCAAAGAGCAAAAAGTGACAGCACTCGATCCGCGTGCGAATAATTTTGACCTGATGTACGAGCAAATTAAAGCTCTCAAAAGTGGTCAAGTTATCGATAAGCCAATTTACAACCATGAAACTGGTTTAATTGACCCCCCTGAGAAAGTCGCACCCAATCATGTCGTAGTAATCGAAGGATTACATCCACTTTATGATGAAAGAGTCCGTGGACTGATTGACTTTAGTGTTTATCTAGATATCACGGATGATGTCAAAATTGCTTGGAAAATTCAGCGGGATATGGCCGAACGCGGTCACAGCTATGATGAGGTTCTCGCCGCGATCGAATCTCGTCGTCCTGACTTTGAAGCCTATATCGAGCCTCAGCGCGGTCATGCTGATGTGGTAATCCAAGTATTACCAACTAAGTTGCTCGATGACAAAGAAAGCAAGCTGCTACGCGTGCGCTTGATGCAGCGTGAAGGTGTGTCTGACTTCAATCCGGTCTATTTATTTGATGAGGGTTCGACCATTGACTGGAGACCTTGCGGACGCAAACTTGAATGTCCATACCCAGGCATCAAGATGTTCTACGGCCCCGATGTATATTACGGAAATCCCGTCTCGGTACTCGAAATTGATGGTGAGTTAGGAAATCTGGAACAAGTCAGCTACATCGAGAGCCATCTGAGCAATATTTCGACCAACCATACAGGCGAAATGACTAGTCTGCTGCTCCAACACAAGGAGTATCCTGGTTCCACTAATGGTACTGGTTTGTTTCAAGTGATGGTGGGTCTCAAAATGAGAGCTACCTACGAACATTTGGTCGCCCAAAGTAAGGTAGCTGCTAGAGTTTAATGAGTTAATTTGCAACCTAAATTAGTTTTATCGATCGAAGAGGGAGTCCAGTACTTCCCTCTTTTTTTTGGAGTTATAACAACCGCCAAGGAGATTAGGGCAACACCATTCACCATCCACCATCCACCATCCACCATCCATCCCAGATGTCTAATTTATCACAGGTCAAGAAATAGTTATTCATCAGTATGGCAAAATTATAAAATCCACTCAGATGTGCGATCGCCAAGATCGAGCAACATACTGACAGCTTTACCCAGTCGCGGTCTTTCGGTAGTCTTATCGATAAATTTCTGCACTTGTTCTACACTACCCATCGCGACTAAGTAAGAGCCAATTGTGTCTAAATGAGCGAGATAATCTATCTCTGACAGTGGAAAAGAAGCCTGTTCTTGATATTTCCACATTACCTGCAAATAAATTTTATTTGGAGTTTTTCGCATTTGGACATCATAGGAATAGCCCCATTTGGCAATGATAATTTCTCGTAATTCTTGTCCTGTCATAAGTTAGGGTATGGGGGTTAGATGTCAACTATTTAACTAAGCACGTTAGCTGGCCTGTATTTCCATCTAAAATTGCCTCAACTCCAACAGGTAGGGCGGCATTACAGCCGTCGTGTCCGAAGGGGAGATTGGCGACGATCGGAATTTGGAGGTCGGTGAGTCGATCGCGTAGTACTTCTTCTACTGTAAAGCTAGAAATCCCTTCTGGAGGGTCGCAGTGGCTGAATCTACCGATCGCGATCCCCGCAACCTGTGATAGTGCCCCTGTCAGCCGCCAGTGGGTGAGTAGACGATCGATCCGATAGGGAGCTTCTCCAACATCTTCGATCGCCAGAATTGCCCCAGCTAAATTTGGTTGAAATGGGGTACCGAGCAGATGGGTAGCGACGGTGAGATTGCAAGGTAATAATCTACCTGTTGCCACATTCCCCACCCAGCTATCGCCCTGGAGTGGGGGAATCGCTCGTCCGGCAACTAGATCGAATAATCGATCGCGCGACCAGTCTGGCTCATCTGCTAGAGTAGTTAACAGTGGCCCATGAATGCCGACGATGCCCTGTTGAGTCAGACTCCATAATAAGGCAGTAATATCTGAAAATCCGATCGACCATTTGGGCGCAGCGATCGAACTCCACTGCCAATCTTCCAATAGTCGCATCCCCCCATAACCGCCGCGTACACACAGAATCGCCCGACAGTCTGGATCTTCCCAAGCAGCAGCTAATTGAGCGCGACGTGCTGCATCAGTTCCGGCGAGATACCCCCACTCATCGGTAACTTCCGCCCCCACTTCGACTCGATAACCGCGATCTCGCCAAATTTCTATCCCCCGATCGAGTTTACTTCGATCTCGCAACCTCCCACTCGGAGCAACTACCCGTAATAAATCTCCACTTTTAAGGGGTAAAGGTGTTTGACAAGAGTGAATCATGGGTATTTATAAGATAAGCGGATTTATTTTTGCTAGCGGGAGAGATTAACCAGCGATCGCAGGGTAGAATTTTGATTGACTACCGTGTGGTACTCAAAAATTTCACTCGTCAAAGGTAGACCCTAAAAAATCACAGCATCAGCAAGATTGTGCTGCTAGATCGAATCATCAAGATTAAGCGATCGCCCGAACGACACCAACCATCTCAAGCCATATACCTGAATTGCCATGATAGCGTAAACTATCGGCTGACTGGAGCAACCCCAACCCCATGACCAACCCCATAGCGGCAAAAATCGTCTGCCAAAATCCTGAATGTCAAGCTCCCAATCCCGCGAGTCATAATTTTTGCGCTCATTGTCGGACAGCTATCCCCAAAGTCTACTTATGGACTGTGGGCGAAGATGCCCCAAGCTTGAAAATCGGACAAACGCTAGGGAATAACCGCTATATTGTCGTCAATAATCGGGTCTTATTGGATACTAAACCAGGCTGGCAACCAGAAGTAGTCGATCGAGTCCCCGAATATATTACTCCCTATTTGCGGTTGATCGGGCACCGTCCCCACGTTCCACAAGTTTATGGTGCAGTTGAATTCAGTCGATCGGGGCGAAGGTCTAATACGCTATGGTTATTAGAAAAAGCACCGATTTATAGTGAGGGTTTAGGTGCGGCGCTGGCTGGTAAGGTCATGCCAGAACTGAGTGAGAGCTGGAAAACAGCCGGATCGATGCGTCAGCTCAACTGGCTGTGGCAAATCGCCAATCTCTGGGACTCGATGCAGGTTGAAGGCGTGAGTAAAACGCTCTTACATCCAGAATTGTTGCGGGTTGAAGGTGGGTTATTACGGACGATCGAATTGATGCCAAATGGCAGCTCTACGCCCAAATTAGCCGAACTTGGTAAACTGTGGAAGTCGTGGCAAAAAAACGCGCGGATCGGGATTGCTCAGGTACTGGAGAAAATCTGCGATCGCTTAGTCAAGGAAGATGTGAATACAGCAACCCAGCTGATCGCGCTCCTCGATGAGGCTCTGCGGACTGTGGGTCAAAAACAATTTCTCAATTGTAATTACATTACCCTCAGCCATATAGGGCCGACACGGGAGCAAAATGAAGATGCTTGTTACCCACCCAGCGGCGATCCACTGTATCAAAACACTGGCTACGATCTCAGTCTGGCGATCGTCTGTGATGGCGTTGGCGGACATCAAGGCGGAGAAGTAGCCTCCAGTCTCGCGATCGATACCATCCATCGTCGGATCGAGAACGTCCTCGACAAACCCGAAAATCGCTACCCCGATAGTATTGCGATTCAGATCGAGAATTCGACCTGTGTTGCCAACGACCAAATTAGTCTCCGCAATGACAGCGAAAATCGCCAGGAGCGAGCACGAATGGGGACGACAATGGTCATGACGCTGATCTACGGTCATGAAGCTTATATCGCCCATATTGGCGATAGTCGCGTCTATCGAATTACCCGCACTGGCTGTCATCAGATGACATTAGATGACGATCTGGCAACCAGAGAAGTCCGACTCAATGGAGTATTATATCGACAAGCTCTAGGGATGAGTAGTTCGGGTTCTTTGTTTCAAGCCTTGGGGATGAATTCTTCCACTGCGCTGCATCCAAATATCCGTAGAACGATCCTTGATGAAGAATGTATTTTTCTGCTCTGTTCTGATGGAGTCAGCGATCGCGATCGAGTCGAGCAGTATTGGCAAACCGAGATCCTTCCTGTCCTGGAAGGCAAGGTGGATCTAGCCACTGCTTGTCAGCGAACGATCAATATGGCAAATACTCACAATGGACATGATAATGCGACTGTAGCTCTGGTTCATTGTCAGGTAAAACAACCAGTTGAAGCCGGACAAAATACCGTGCTTCAGGATTTTCCGGCTGATGCGGCTAATTTTGCCCATTCTGACACTCTCCTACTCAGTAGTCCCGAAACCGAGCGTGGAGATCTCGATCGTCAGCGCAATCGGACTGTTGGCGCATCTATCCCGATCGATAAAGCATCGACATCGCTAACGGCTGAAAGCAAAAAGCCCCTAATCATCGGCGCGATCGGTCTGATTTTGCTCATGGCGATCGGTGCTGGGGCTTGGGTGTCTCAAAATAAATCTACTTCTACCCCCAACCCAGTTGTTAGTCCGATCGATACTCCGAAATAACCTTTGTCGATGTTCTGGGGCAAAGGCTGTTAGGAGAATACAGCGATTGAAATCGCCGCTCATGTTGCAAAGTCCGCCTACGCGGACTAATGGGACTTTAACAAAAACTCAAAAGAAATGAGCTAAGATCGAGAGTAGAGAGCAGTTTCACATTGAGAAGACACCAATGAGAGAAACAACCCCCGCCGCAATGCCACCGTGCTTTGAAAGATGGTGCAACAGGTTTG
>NZ_JBGSQZ010000117.1:0-20219 GCF_041737865.1 Chamaesiphon sp. | reverse complement strand
CCATTCACCATTCACCATTCACCATTCACCATCCACCATCCACTAACCAGCCACTAACCACCATCCACCATCCCCTGATGATTACTTCAGATCGAGAACAACAAATTAAACTCCAGTTTTTGGAAGAAGCAACTGACTATCTAGAGACGATCGAGTCGGGACTGCTGGGACTTGGCACTGGCAAAGTGACAGGCAAGCAGTTAGACGCGCTGCTACGCGCAGCACACTCGATCAAAGGTGGCGCGGCGATGATGGGATTCACCACTTTAGCTAGTTTAGGACACCATTTGGAGGATTATTTCAAGATTATCCAGTATGGCAAGTCAGTTCCACCAGATGCTGAAATTGAAACATTGATGCTCGGAACTATCGATAAGTTGCGCCAGATTATCGCGCTCAATCGTCAGGGTCAAGATGCCGACAATGGTTGGTTGAATACGCAGGTAAATCCGATCTTCGATCGGTTACGGGAGCGGTTGGGAGACTTCAATCCTGAAGATGAAGCTAGTATGCTGGCATCCGAATCGGGTGAAGATGTTCTGACATTTTTATTTGAATCTGAAGTAGAACGTTCCTTAACTCAATTAGAAGAGACGATTGCTGCCAGTAGTAACGATCCTAATAGCATATATGAGAACCTAGTAACGAGTGCTGAAGACTTGGGTGGTTTCGCCGAAATGGTGGAATTACCAGCTCTGGGTCAGTTATGTGACTCTATTCTGGCACAAATTAAAGCTCAACCCCACCAGATAAGATCGATCGCCGATCTAGCTATTGCTGCGTGGCGACGAACTCAATCAATGGTTTTAATCGGTCGGATCGAAAATCTCCCGATCGCAATCGAGTTGCCTCAATTAGATACTTCGATTTTCCCAGCAGCAGAAACTATTCGAGATTTCCAGCAATTTAAAGACAATTTTATTACCCAACCAGAAATATCGATCCACGAGTTAGAGACAGTACCAGACCGAGAGGATATCAATCTATCACAGACAATTACTGATTTTAGCGAAGAGAATATCGTTCAAGATAATTTGACCATATTTGAGAATGTTGATGATGTCAATGAATTTCAAATATTTATTAACAGCGATTTAGACGCATTCACGACGATCGAGGACGACTTTGACGAACTTAGCTCCCAGTTTGCCACTCAAGTTGAGATCGATAACACCATCACATACGAATCTGAAGAACGGGAACCCATTGCCAATCTAGCTCAACGCCAAACTGTCAGTGAATTTGACAACCCTGAGCTTACAAGCGATTTGTTTAATCAATTTGACAGCATCGACCTTACAAGCGATCTGTTCTTTGATAGCGAAGTCCCAGAGGTATTTTCTACTTTAGCTGGCTTGTTCGGAGATCTAGAGCCTGCTGAAACTACATCTAAACCAAAAATAGATCGACTAGATCGAGAAGCGGTAGAATTATTTAGTGCGCTCGATGCTGCGCCAGAAGCAGCTAATGACGCAGCACATTCCAGACATAATAACCACGATTCTACTAGCCGTCAATCTCCCGTTCAAACTGCCGAACAAACAATCCGAGTCGCGATCGGACAGCTACAAGAAATCGGTGACTTATTTGGTGAACTGACAATCGATCGAAGTAGGTTAGATCTCAACTTACAAGGACTCCGCCAGTCAATACTCAATCTCCAGCTTAAAGTCAAACAATTAGAGCAGTCTAACTCCAACTTTAGATCGGCATACGATAATGTCAGTGGGAAGCCCCAAAAAATAGAAACCACTAATAGTTCAATTAATAACTATGCTAACGAGCTAGACCTACTCGAATTCGATCGCTATGATGAAAATCATCTCCTAGCTCAGGAAATGATCGACAATATCATCCAAATTGCCGAACTTACTACCGATTTAGATATCCAAATTAACGACACCGAACGAAGCAATCGCGACCTCAATCGTACTGCCAAACAGCTCCAAACTGGATTGACCCAAGTACGGATGCGACCCATCTCCGACCTATTCAATCGTTTTCCCAGAGCGATTCGGGATTTATCGACCGAACATGCCAAACTAATCGATCTACAGCTTAAAGGCGGTAGCACCCAGATCGATCGAAGTATCCTCGAAGCTCTCAACGATCCGTTGATGCACCTTGTCCGTAATGCCTTCGATCACGGGATCGAATCGAGTGCTATTCGCCGCGATAGTGGTAAATCTGACATCGGCACGATCGAAATCAACGCCACCTATCGCGGCGATCGAACCATCATCACTATCAAAGATGACGGGGGCGGTATCGACCTCGATAAGATCCGTGCCAAAGTCAAGAAAATGGGCATGAGCGATGTCGAGATTGCTAACTTCAAAGACAACGAGCTGATCGATCTCATCTTTGAGCCTGGTTTTAGTACCGCAGCTAAAGTCACTGACTTATCCGGTCGTGGTGTGGGGATGGATGTCGTACGTACTAATATTCGATCGTTACAAGGGGATGTCTCTGTCAGTACCAAACTTGGTAAGGGTACTACTTTTACAATTACCGTCCCCTTCACTTTATCTGTGATTCGCATCCTGCTAGTAGAGGTCAACAGTATGTGGTTGGCAATTCCCAGCAATGTCGTCGAAGAGATTATGCTCTTAGATCGCGATCGAATCATCAGTACCGCAGGGCAAAAAATATTGCAGTGGGAAAACTTTTCAATCCGATTAATTCAACCAGCTAACTACCTCCACATCCCCCATTTTAGTTCTCAACTAACTACATTCGCATCGCCAACTATCGATCGTTCGACAGTATTGACGATCGATCGAGGGCAAGATGTTGTTGCCCTCGAAATCGATAAATTCTGGGGCGAACAAGAAGTCACGATTCGTCAACCTCAAGATAATGTCAAAATGCCCACTGGCTTTACTGGTTGTACGATCTTGGGCGACGGGCGGATCGTGCCGCTGCTAGATCCCATCGAACTGATCGATTGGATCGATAACAATTTATCTGGCAGTCTCGACCCTAATCCAGATACACCCGCCCTCCTCTCAATTACTCCAACTCCAAAGTCTCGAATTTTGGTCATAGACGACTCAATTAACGTCCGTCGCTTTGTCGCTCTAACGCTAGAAAAATCTGGCTATTTAGTCGAACAAGCCAAAGATGGTCAGGAGGCAGTTGAAAAACTCCAGGCGGGTCTGGTAGTACAAGCCGCAATCTGCGACATCGAAATGCCGCGAATGGATGGCTATGGCTTCTTGACTACCATTAAAGATCTAACTCCTTTCAAGAATATCCCTGTATTAATGCTTACATCTCGTAGCAGCGACAAGCATCGGAAAATTGCCATGAATCTTGGTGCCAGTGGTTACTTCTCCAAGCCATTTAAAGAACAAGAGTTGCTAAATACCTTAACACAGTTAATTGGAAAGTAATAATTTATCCGACCGCTCGAAAGTTGCTAATACCAACGGTAGCAATCTCACAAAACTACTTATGCCTAAAAAGTAAAACAGTATCTACTTGACAAAATAAATATTTTATGTAGCTCAAGACTAATTTTTTTAGAAATCTATAAATATAATTACTCGATCGATGGAATAGAGAATAAAGCATTTTTATGGGCATAATAAATATAGTTAGATAGCATTGAAAGTTAGTATCCGCATCGATATTGTTTGGTTCAAGCAAAATTACTTTAGTATAATTTCTCTGATAGGCATTTTTATGAAACAACGTTCTTTTTTAACTGCTGGCTTAATATTGTTAACCTTACTAGGAGGATGCAGCTCAGTCGATCGGATTCAACCGAATATTGCTTCTGTTCCAGAATCTAGCGAGGTGAAGCTAGGGTTTAGTGCGTGGCCGGGCTGGTTTCCTTGGCAAGTTGCACAAGACAAAAAAATATTTGAGGCTCGTAAAGTTAATGTCAAGACTAAATGGTTTGATAACTATAACGATTCAATCGCAGCATTAGAGACTGATAAAATTGATGCAAATAGTCAAACTTTGGGAGATACAATTAGTTCTATCGCTAAAGGTAACGATCTTGTAGTAGTATTGACAAACGACAACTCGACTGGAAATGATGTCATCGTCATTGATGAAAAAATCAAATCAATTAAAGATCTAAAAGGTAAAAGGGTAGCGGCAGAAGAAGGTACTGTAGATCATTTTCTACTCGTACAAGCCCTTAAAAGAGCTGGGATGAGCATTAAAGATATTAAATTTATGTCGATGGAGACAAGCAAAGCCGCCGATGCTTTCGTCAACGGACAGGTAGAAGCCGCCGCTATTTTTGCACCATTCACAACTAAAGCCTTGAAACGTCCTGGCAGTAGAGAGTTGTTTAGTTCAAAGGATTTTCCAGGGCTAATTTCCGATCATTTAGTCTTCAAACGAAAATTTGTCAACCAATATCCTGAAAAAGTACAATCCATAGTTGACAGTTGGTTTGATACAATAAAATACATTAATAATAGTGCCAATATTAAGGAATCGAATATCATTATGGCTAAACGCGCTGGCGTTAACATGGCAGAATATAACGACTATGTTGATGGCACTAAGATATTTACAATTGAGGAAAATGTAGAGGCTTTCAAACCTGGAAATGACAGTACCTATCTATCTAAAACAGCCGCAGAAACCAGTAAATTCCTGTTTGAAAATGGATTGACAAAAACAAAAGTAGATACCAGTAGAATTTTTGACGATCGATTTGTTAGAAACAATGCTACACAAATGACGAAATAACAGGGACGATAGTAGACTTCTAGCGTCTCAATCCTATCCAAGAGATATCCCCGATCTAAAAATAGATCGGGGATATCTCTTGTGGGTTTCTATTGATGCCTTCGCATTACTCAAAAGTCGCAATCAGTTTTTTAAACCACCGACTGAATCGCTTTCGGATTGAATAGTGATCGGGAGCTTTTCGGAGCCAAGGAAAGTTTCGATCGACAATAAATGTACAAACCTCGCCAATGTCATAGCGATATTCTGCGGTAAGCTCCAGGGGATCTATTCCTTCTCTCATCCGCGATACATCATAATCTGTCATCAATTGAGCATGTGCATCCATATTCATCCGTCTACCTTTTGAATCATGGATAGTAAAATTTTAGCGGTTGGACGCGGCATGAATGAGTTTGTTCTGTTTCTGCCACTAAGTCGGATAGCTCCTTGTTAGTTAGAAAAGCAACGCTCCCAGCCTGGAAATGGCTGCCATCATAAATCAAAATTTGGTAGAGGCTAGGTTTGCTGCCAATCTCTTTCAACTCAGATATCTGGTTGGCGAGCTGTTGTTCGATATTATTGTCTGCGGTTTCCATATAGATCTCTATTTAGCTGCTGGAGTAGGATTGGATTGGGAGCTGCTTACTAATTTCTCACCAATCTTACGAGCAACTTCAATGCCGACCTCTTCAAGGATGACAGTTGGCGAAAAGGTTGCCTGTGCTTCGACCCGTTTGACTAAGACAGTATCATTAGCAACTCGATCGCCAAGATTGACATAGCGACTAAACAATTCATTCGGCAATCTAACAATAACTTGCGTCTTGCCTTCTACTTCAATCACGCCAGAGACTTCGATCGCCATTGCTTGCAGGGGTTTAGCAGCAATTTGTTCCGATTTAGGATCTTGACTTGACATGGGGCGCAGGACATTAGTATTTCCAGTTTTAGCAAGAATGTTGCTATTTCCAACCGTAGCAGATCCCGACCTCATTGGCTTAATAGCAACAGCGACCTTTGATAAAGCTTTATTGGTGCCAGTTTTAGGGATGGAGGAAATGTTATGGCGATCGCGAGTAATGCCAGTGTCTGTGCCCACTAAACTCTTAGTAATTTTCCCGCTGCCAGTGATTGGATTTGGGGCAACTTTGAAGATTTGGCGCAATTTATTCAAGCCAGATTTGACTGTCGTTGACTTGACGGCGATCCGATCCTGGCGATCGAACAGATTTTCTTCGACAACTTCGATCGGTTGCAGTGTCAAAGTTGCAAAGGGATCGGAGCGACCTTTTAAAACAGTTTTTGCCCAGTTATCCCCATTAGTTGAAGCAATCGTGCCCATAGAAACACTTATGGGTACAGATTTTTTGCCTCCAATTGTCGGTGTGGTGGATGTGCCCAAAGCAGCAACAGGATTTACTGGCACGAAAGCAACGGGTCGAGAGGTGACTACAGGACTAGGGCTGACAGGATTGGCTGCCTTATTATCACCACAGCTAGTTAGGACAATGGCTAAACTCCCGATTGCGCCTACATAAAACCAATAATTATTCATGATGTTAAACTTTGTTGTCAATTTATTGGTACGGGCGCGAGTAATTCTCTAGTCAATTGTTCTTGTGCTGGTGTTAAAGGTTGGCAAGAATGCGGTGCAGATGTCATCACCAGCAAAACTAGAGGTGTGAAAAGCAGACCCAAGGCACCAATCGGACGTAATACCCAATCTTTTTGTGAATAAAGCCGATCGGATTTCGACATCTGATAAGGATGAGGAATTGCTTTGATAATCTGATGACTGCCTAAATAGTTGTCGAATGTTACATAGTATCTTGGCGAGTAGAAACCCATTTCCGAACAATAAGACCCCTCGTACTTGGCACAAGCTTTCAAACATGCGTCAGGTGGACTGTCAGTTTTGCGAATCAGCTTGTCCTGAGCTGGTTCCTTGAAGCCTGGATGTTCGATCGCCAATCGCTCGGCTACATATCTCCGCTCTGAATCGTATCCCTGAATCATCGATCTCTGAAGTAGATCGGAACCGTATAGAAAAATCCAGTCATGTTTATCTTGTTCGAGCTTTACTCGGTCTTCAGTTTCAACAATCAAGTCAACATCAAAACTCATCAGAAAATTGGGTAGAAATCCCGTCCTTATAGGACGGCTTTTGCGGATGCTCGTTACTAGTCTGTACTTAGTATGCCCCGATCCACAATCAAAATCACATTAATCGCTATCCGTGGCTAGATCGATACAATGCCGATCTAGCCACGTACTATTTCTGAGCGCATCCTGCGGCTAAAGCCGCAGCCGCTTACATCTCCACGCTTGAAAGCGGGGGTTTTAGCTCGTTTTCCGATAACCAAAATTGCAGTCGCGATCGCCTTAACCTCTCTCTAGCCCCCACTTAATCAGCTTTCGTACCAGTTCGGATTTGCTCTGCTTCAATTCCTTAGCCTTTTCAGTTAGCTGATTGTCTAAATCTTCCGAGATGTCTAACCCCAGACGCACTTTTCTAACCTTTGGCGTAAGCACTTCTTGCCAAAAAGTGCCTTTTTCTGTCCCTACGTTCACTACGTTCGCTGATTCAACTGGATAACGACGAGCTTTAGGCATTTTCTTTGGTAATTTTCTTTTCCTTATTTTAACACAGCAAGTTTATGCCTAAATAAGCTCATCTTCGCTGATATTAGTCTGATGTTGCACAGTACGCTATTGGTACTTGCCTGTCTACTCTCTGTTTGAGTCTATTGCGCTACAACAAATTTTACCTATCTTGGTTAAATATTTACACAAAACTTTTACACAATTATTTTGTGTAAGTTGTGTTATAATGAAAAAAGGAAGAGACTAAAATCCTTGAGTAAATAAAATGAGTGAATCAAAACTAGAAGAATACGCTTTCCCGATCGATCGTCAAAGGGATATGCGTACTTATCAATTAGCATCCACACGTCAACTATTCCGCACTGTTGACTGCGTTGAAGGCGGGTACCATCTGTATATTTTCAATGCAGGTGAATGGCAATCGGAGGGGATCAAAACCATGAGCGAGATCGTTGACATGGCAGCTAATCCTAAATAGCGTAGAGTCACACCACAAACCACTCAAACAAAAAAACAAATGAAAGCCACAGCACAACCAATTGAAACATCGGCTATTACTCCAGTTCAACCCACAGCTTTAACCACAGTAACCAGAGATAGGTTTGCGGCACCAGAATATGTCGATACCAATGCGCGACTACCAAAAATTACCGCCTTGCGTGGAGAAAATGGCAAAGAAGAACGCGGATACTTCATTACCGAGGCAGATTTAGCTAAAGCTGGTTGGGGTTATGTAAATGACAGTGAATTAATCGAATATCACTATAATTCCGGCGGAAAAGAACGGGGGTTGTTAGTCCAAAATCCTCGGATGCTCGTCGTTCCCCGCAGTCCCCTTTTTGCTTTCGATCGCGTTCTTTCGCGTCAAGAAGAACGCCTTCATGTCGTAGGAGCTTACCAAAAGTCTAAGTATTCCAATCGCGAGCAATTTGGGACTGGACAAGCCTACGAAGTTCTCCTAATAGACAAAAATAACCAGCCACTCCATGAGATTGCCTTTGCATATATAGGAAAAGGGGCGAACCAAGCTTCGTTTAACTCCCACTGGCAACAACTGGTAACTGAAGTGACAAAATTTCACGCGATCGCTAACGGTATTCCAGCCAGAGCCAAGGATATTCGCTTTCAGTGTCTCTGTGTGTTCGAGTTCACTACCAAGCGCGAACTCGCTGGTACGGGGGCTAAAAGCCCTGCTTGCAAAGTAGACAGCCATCTATCCCCTACGCAAGACAACTGGGAATCATTTTTCCTCGGACGTGATGATGCGATTGCCGATCGCTTTCTCGACTTAATCGTACCTACCAGTGAGCTTTATCTGCCCACAATGGCACAGATTGAAGCTGGTGAAATTGAGGGGTAAGTTATGGCAACATTAATGGATTGAGAACTGTTAATAAATCTCAATCCATTGATGTGAGTTACATGTAGTTATTGGAGATAATTCAGGTGAAACAAGAATTTATCAAGCTTGCCCAAATGTTGGGATATCAACCCACCATTGCGGATATCGATGCAATTTTAGAGCAGAAGTTTGACATTCTGATGAAAAATGGCTGCATGGATCGCCGGAATATGGAATTAGCTATTCGATCGTATTTTACCGATAAAGTATCCAAAGAACGATTCTAATATATTGCTCTACCGCCGTCATCGGTTCGGCAATTCAACACCTTCAGCAATTCTCCGAAGCCAACAGCGATCGCCAATGGAAAATTTATATCCACTCGAACTCGACATCGTTAAACTACTCTATCGTGGCTACAGCCAGTCTGACATTATTTCTTTAACTACCTTAACTAAAAAGGGATTAAGCGATCGTCTTCGTTCTATTAAACAGAAGCTTGATGTTAGCACTATCAAAGAAATTGTATCTACCTACACAGCCACATTAGACTCCAAATAACTTATGAATATTGAAACCTTCACTCGATTGGTGTTAGCTTTGAATTGGCAATTTATAAATACTTTTGGGAAGGGTACCAATCAAATCTCGGCTCAATAATTTTATATATTTTTAGGACATGGTATTGAAATTATAGTTGTGAGTTAAAATCAATATAATTGGATTGAGAAAGTTAATATTAGCATCAATTATGGGCATATTAATAAAGATACTGAAATTGCTAAGTTCGACTCTGCTGAAGAAGCATTGTGTTGGGTTAAAGAAGGTATCGATCGTGATCTTTTCTATCTAATCAATCATGCAGCTCAATTATCCTATCATTAGATACCCAGTAAACATCGAAAAAAAGCTTCAAAACCAATTAACTACAGTATCTTTTTCCACAAAATCAGTAGGATCGAGCTATATTGCCAAGCCACAAAAATTAAGTCGTCTCAGTTTCTACTTTGTCTGTAGCTGCTGGATTGGATCGATCTTCGCCCTGCTGGGAATCTACCTGACGACACTATCTATTGAGGTATTAATGCTGATAATAGCAGTTTCGATCGGAGGACTGATTCGGTACCAAAAATACCAACAATCCCAGCAAGCGTATAAATATCAACACCAGAAAAGAATCTCTGCATCCCAACGTAACCAGCGGCGGAAATCACTAGCTAGGGCACCAAATGGAGTTTTCTTGTCTGGGCAGATCGACTGGACTGATAACGTATTGGAGCTGAGACAATCGACCGAACCAATATCTACTCTGGTAAATCCAGTTATCGACTACTTTCTCAAACACCTCAAACAACTTCCTGGCACTGCGACATGTGGACATCTCTATAATTCTCGATCTGGTTTGTCTTACACGACTGGGATCGAACTAATCATTCCCAATGGATTAGGTATGGCTATTGAAATTGATGCACCATATCAAGATGATTTGGGAACACCATGCCACTGTTGGGATAATAACGAGGCGGATAAACAGCACGATCGCTATTTACTAGGCAAGGGCTGGATTGTAGTCCGGTTTACCGAGCGACAAATAGTTACCAATCCCAAAGGGTGCTGTGGGGTAATCGCTGAATTAATTATCGAGCTAACTCAAGATAGCTCACTGGCAGAACTAGCAAAATCGGCAAAAACTTTGAAAGTTTGTCCCCAATGGTCGATTAAACAAGTCAGTCGAATGAGCAAGGAAGGATTTCGCGCTCAATATTTAAAAGATAATAATTTGTAACCTACTTGAATTTTAAGTACGATCCGACAAAATAGAAAAAGAATTATTTAACAAGGAGAAATAAAATGCAGATTAAGGTTAAGGATATTTATCGAATCAAATGTGCGATCGGACGTACCCTATTTTTAGGGCGCGATAATTGGAACGATCTAGTGACGATCGAGTCTGACGATTATGGTGGCGAAGAAGGTGCTTATCTCCGCTTTAAAATGAGCCAATCTAGTGTTAGCTTTAGCAGCAACGGGATGGTGCATATTCATTCGATCGGCGGTCGCAAATCGATTAAATTCACCCATTTCGATATTAATGACTCGATCGATCTGATTGTTGCTAAATTGACTGCCATTAGTGCAGGGGTGCCCAGTAAAAAGTTAGGAATTGAAATATAGTGATAACTTCACATCCTAAAATTATAAAAGTATTTGTAATTAATAAAAATGGTCGCCCTCAACCGTTTTAAGCTAAATAGTCGATCGTTAGCAGTAGATTATAAGTCATTCAAGGGAATAATAAGTATAGTTTTCGATTTTGCGGTATGAATAAGGAAAATAAAAACTGGCTTTCTTTCGACTGGGACACCAATATTAACTGGGGATTTGTCAATAATAAAGAAAAATGGTTAAAAATTGTCAATTACTATCGAGAACGATCTGACAATGATATTTATACAGCTAGGCAAAGTCAAGATACATCCTCTTATTTTTTACAATTTGGCTTCTCAACAAATCACACGGGCTTATTAACATTAGGTGAATTCTTTGATACCAATTCCATGCCTCGCTTGTAGCTAATATCCACCAATTTTTCAAATACATGCCATGCCCAAACAACCAACTAGCTATTCATTAACCAACCATGCTTGCAGTCATTGCGGCGGTCGAATCTTAGCACGATCCGGTGGAGCTGGAATTAGTGGCTATGTCAATTATTTATGCTCCTGTTGCGAAGCATCGGGATCTGGGATGATTAACCCACCTATTTGTTACTGCAATCTGAAGTGGCGTGGCTCTGATATCAATAATTACCGTTGCATCCACAAAGAAGAACTAATTACCTCTCCTTGGCTTAAAGACGCTTGCGCTCACTCTGGTTACGATCTTAATTCACAGCAAATGGTCGGCATGGTCTGCTTGGAAGCTGAGAGAACTGCAAGGAAACGCTGGGAGAATGTTCATGAAAAGGCAAAAACATTATGAATATCCTCGTCGGCGCACATAGCCTCAATTTCATTCCCCGACAATACCGTCACCGCGTTGGAAATCTCTTTTCCCCAGGCGGATACTGGAACCACTCATTAGATTTTGCCCTCGATAATGCCGTCTACGCCGCTTGGAAGAACGATCTAGAGTGGTCAGAGCTAAAATTCCTCAACCATCTCGACAAGGTTAAGCTCAGTGGCAAAACACCAAGATGGATCGTCTGTCCCGATGTCGTTGGCGACTGCCTTGCCACGCGCAAGCAGTGGGATCGGTGGAGCAACAGGCTTCGCAGTACCTATGGGTGGCACTTAGCTTACGCCGTTCAAGATGGGCAGATGGTCGAGGATGTCCCCTCAGATGCAGACTTAGTTTTCGTCGGCGGCACTACCGAGTGGAAACATCAAACGATCGAGCAGTGGTGCCAGAATTTCCCCACCCATGTCGGAGTGAACACCTATCGCTGGCTGTGGTGGTGCCACAAGTGCGGTGCCAAATCGATCGATGGTACCGGATGGTTCTGGCGAAATAAGAAAGAGCATCAGCACCTGCTAGATTATCTCGCAATTACCGAAGGCGATAGGTTATGCGAAACCGGAGCACTTTTCCCCATTCATGAATACCTGACAATCAACTAATGGCTGAATCGATGACAGGTAGAGTTGAAAACGATTGCTACCCAACTCCAAGCTGGATGACTGAATCTTTGATTAAATATGCAAACATTCAAGGCTCGGTTTTTGAATGCTGCGCTGGAGAAGATCGGGCGATCGTCAAAGTGCTGGAATGGAAGGAGGGAATTAAGCGAATCTGGACGAACGATTTTTACTATGGGATGAGCTGTGACTTCGATCGAGATGCGGCACTAACGCACAACTGGGAATATAAGTTTCCGCAAGGAGTTGACTGGGTAGTGACTAATCCACCGTTCAATAACTATCTTCCCATCCTGCAACATGCTTTAGTCTATGCAAAAGTAGGAGTAGCAATGCTCCTCCGCGTCACTGCCGACGAGATGTTGGTGAGCGATAAAAATAAAAGTCGATATGACTGGTGGGCAGACAACCCCGAAAGTTTAGCCATCAAAATGCCCCGCTATTGTTTTGCGAAAAGCTCAAAAAGCGGTAAGTTCAGCACCGATTCAGCGTACTGCCAATGGTTTGTTTGGCGCAAAGATGGGTACCAATATCCCAGCCCAGTCATTCGCTTACCTTACGATCGAATTCCAGGATTTCATCGTCAGCCAATTATCACCGCAGCATAAAAAATGAAGCAATTAATACGTGGAATCACCTTGCATAGACCTTGGAGTTATGCGATCGCCAAACTAGGAAAACCCCTCGAAAACAGATCTTGGGAATGCCCTCTACCAACGGGCAGCTATCTTGCCATCCACAGCGGTAGTAAATGGGATACTCAAGCTCAACAAGCGATCGAGAGGATAACCGCAACCAAAGTCAAACAATCAGACGATCCACCAGGACAAATTATCGCGATCGCTAAATTTACTGGCAATATCACTGCATCATCATCTCCTTGGTTCATCCCAGGTAATATCGGCTGGCAGCTCGAAGATATTACCCCGATCGAGCCAATCCCCGCTAGAGGACAGCAAGGACTCTGGGAGCTATCGCCAGAATTGCTCGATCGAGTCCGAATTGCCTATCAAGCTGCCAGAATTAAGTTCCACGATATTTACACATTTGGCTATGGAAATCGGACAGATTATACCGAATTACTGGAATGCTTCGATCGCAACTCCATCTCGACTCTCATCGATGTTCGAGCGAAACCTCATGCTTGGAGTCCAATTTGGGACGGCAGTTCAATTTCTAACTTCTGTACAGACCACACAGTCAAATATCAGTCTTTACCACAGCTAGGGAATACTAGCGGCACGAGCCTCTGGATTCCCCCAGACCTTACTCAAGCTAGAGTCGCCCTCTCACAAGTCACCAATCTGCTCAGGACAGGAAACGTTTTGCTAGTATGTGCAGAGAAAAATCATAAGCAATGCCATCGTGTCGAAATCGCTTTACAACTCCAGGATCGCACAGGTGGATCTAGTTCTATTACTCACAAAAGTTAACCAAAATCAATATTAGGCAACCGCGATCGACATGGATAACACTTTTGCTACAAAATTAGAAGCTCTATTAACAGCAACTCTGCAAGCACACCAAAATAATGCCGATGCCTATATCAATCGCGGTTACATCAGAATCATGCAGCTCGAAGACTATCAGGGTGGACTAGCCGACTTAAATCGTGGTCTGAGTCTCAACCCAAAAAATCACTACGCCTTATACAATCGCGGCTACCTGAAAGAGACACAATTCCAAGATTACTACGGGGCACTAACTGACTACAATCAGGCGATCGCCCTAAATCCTAACTATGCTCGCGCCTATGGTGCCCGTGCTGCCCTTAAACACTTAGAGTTCCAGGATTTTTCAGGTGCTTTAGCTGATTACACTCGCACGATCGAAATAGACCCCGATGACATCATCTCCTATAATAATCGCGGACTATTAAGGGCGAGACTACGAGATATCCAGGGTGCTTTAGCTGACTATAATCTGGCGATCGAACTCAATCCCAATGATATTGCTGCCTATTCTAATCGCGCTGCCCTGAAGTCGATCGAACTTGAAGATTATGAGGCTGCTTTAGCCGATTACGATCGGGCGATCGAAATAGATCCTGACGATCCAAAGCTTTACTACAATCGAGGACTATTAAAGGAGTATAAGCTAGACGACCGAGATGGAGCCGCCGTCGATTACCAGTTAGCTGACGAGAGAGGCATCGAACTACCATGAGTAGCGGTAAAGCTCACGACTTGGCGATCTTAGTCATACTTCCTCCAGCAGTCATCGTAACAGTCATTTATCTCCCCACGATTATCCACGCACCTTTAGCACCAATAATCGCGATCGGATCGTATTTAGCAGGAGGGATCTGGCTGAGTCCCGATATCGACCTCAAACAATCCCGCCCTAGCCAAAGACTGAGTATTCTCTCACCACTGTGGAAACCCTATCGAAAAGCTTCTGGACATCGAGGATTTTCCCATCTTCCAATTGTCGGAACGCTGTCTCGCATGATTTACATCGCTATTCCTGCACTCTTTTGGATGTTAATAACTAGCTATAATCCCACTAACTTGCTGTGGCATAACCGCGAAACTTTAGGAGCTGTGTTTTTGGGGCTAGAAGCTTCATGTTTCGTGCATCTGATTATGGATTATACCCCAGGCTTAAATCGTAACTAAAAATCATGAAACAATTTATCAAGTCTTTGTTCGATACAAGAGAACTATATCAAATCATTGAAACAGGCAGAAGGGGTCAAGAATCGATGACATTGTATTATATATACAAAACAAATCTAAATTTCCTACCAATAACAAGGTTATACCTTGTTATTAAAAATGGAGAATATTATATTAAATACGGAAAACACGACCTCAATCACGGAAACTCAACCTACAGATTTCCATCAGGTATCGAGTCATTGACGGCTTCAGATTGGTACTATCTAGATCGGGTCATTGCTCCAGATGCCTTAAAAGAAATTGCAGCAGCTACTCTAGATACACTTGCTGCTGAAATAGTCAAAATTATTCAGTTCGACGTAAAAATACAAGATGAATCAGTTGTAGCAAACGATGTTGAAAGAAAGTTACTTCAGGCAAAAAGAGCAGATTTATGGTCTGAATACTACGAACCATTTCAAGCCACGCTTGGTAGTCTTTTTGTGCGATTAGAGCAAGAGAGAGATGTCCTCAGAGGGCATCTCTCACCAAGTATGCAGGAAATAAGTGGCGATGTCTCATCATTATTGAATACTGAAATTGGTACGGATTACCGCGATCGACAACTGAAAGTAAATAATCTACTAGAATCCTTCAAAGAATTAGATTGATTGACCTAATGAAGTATAGTACGACCAACTAAAATAAAGCAGTATAAATGATGTCTCCGATAACCGCATACCAACTCCGACCATACCAGCAATCTCTAGCAGATGAAGCGATTGAGATCTTTACAAACTCGGCATCGCTATTACTCCAGTTGAGTACGGGTGGCGGCAAAACAATCGTCTCAGCACATTTGATTGATATTGCCCTTAAATCTGGTGCAAAATGCTTGCTATTAGCGCACCGCGAAGAACTAATCACTCAAGCTGCTGATAAGTTAGCCGCAATCGTCGGGCAAGAGCCTGGAATTATCAAAGCTGGATATCAGCCAAATTATAATCTGCCCATTCAAGTTGGCTCAGTTCAAAGCATGGTTAAACGCCTGCATCATTGCCCCAAATTCGATCTGATTATTGTCGATGAATGCCATCATGCCACCTCAAAAACTTATCGTACAATCCTTAATTATTTTCCCACTGCCAAAGTGCTAGGCGTAACAGCAACCCCGATCCGTCTAGATCGGAGCGGCTTTAGAGATATTTTCAGCAATATGATAACTGGGGCAACTACTCGCGAACTCATCGATTTGGGTGCACTCAGTCCCTACAAATACTTTGCCACCGAACGATCGATGTCGATTGTTGGGGTTGGCAAAAAGGGTGGCGATTATAAATCCAGTGATGTTGCCACCGCCAACCCCGTTGAGGGTTTAGCTGGAGATCTAATTAAAGCCTACTGTGACTACATGAACGGTAAGCAAGCAGTGGTCTTCTGCGTTAACATCGAACATTCAATTGCAATTTCCGCCCACTTCAACGCGGCAGGAATTACAGCAGCTCATTTAGACGGTAACTCAACCACAATAGAGCGATCGCAAACAATGACAGCATTTCGAGCGGGTCAAATTAAAGTACTGACCAACTGTGCTCTCTTTGATGAAGGCTTGGATATCCCAGGACTCGATGGAGTTATTTTAGCTAGACCCACAGCTAGTCTGGGTAGATATCTCCAAATGGTCGGTCGTGCCCTCAGACCATGTGAAGGTAAAGAACATGCCGTCATCATTGACATGGCTGATAACTGGGATCGACACGGCTTACCCTGCGACGATCGCCAGTGGAGCTTAGATGGCGTAAAGGTCAAACCCAGAGACAAAACAAAAAAACTCCAACGTCAACCAACGGGCGAAGTAGTCGAAGTAGAAATCGATCTCACTCCCACCGGAATCAAGATCCTGGAAATTGCTAAAACAGCTTTAACTCCAGAAGTTTTACTCTGGTTCGATCGAATCGACTGGCTAGTATCGATCCAAACAGAACACGATCATCGCAAAAGTTGGTGTGTTAACGAACTGCTCAAATCCCAAGAACAACCGCCCTTAGTTGCTTGGAAATACTTGGGTAAACAGCTCGACTACCATCATGGCTGGGCAAAATATAAGTTTGCTGAATGGAAAGCACCGCGAAATACCCCTCAAACTGAAAATGGTGAATTTATTCATGACCTTTGGATAATTGCACTCCAACGCATGTACTCAGGCAATCCCAGCTTATTTGAGCTATTTGGCACCCTCGAATCAATCGTGGAAGATCGGGCAATCGTTCGCATGAAGTCAGAAGCGATGAAAAGTATTGCACTCAAAAAAGTTCCTGAATTAACTAGCATCTTGTCCGATCTGTTAGGCACATCGATATCAGTCGAGCTTACCGTAATCGAACCAGCGCAAACATTCGAGCTTTGCTACTAGTCAATCACTCCAAGAAATTTGCCATAACCGATCGAACCGACAATCCAAAGCCTGCAAGATTTTCTCGGAAGTCCCTCTATCGATGCGTTTTACATCCGCTCCGCCATAAAGAGTACCGATCGTCCCAGTAGACAAGCCAGTCAATCGGCTGAGATCCTTCTGATTCATTCCGGTGCCCTCCAGTAAGCCGGACAGTTGACAGTTAAACTTCAACGTCAGTCCATTCGGCACAGCTAACCTGACAAACTCTTCGCCCCAACCAACATTCCACAATTCATAGAACTGGCAATCCAAAGCCAGTAGGATTTTCTGCGACGTGCCCTTGTCGATGCGCTCGACAGTATTTCCTCGCATCAGTTGCCGCACCGTGCCTGTGGATAAACCAGTAATTTGACGCAACTGAGATTGATACATGCTGTGCGTTTCTAGTATGTTTTTGAGGTGGCAATCAAAACTTAATATTTTGTCGGGGTTTTCTGACTGCATTTAGATCGATCGCTTGTTTTGGTTAATTTTAGCTTATTACAGTTCACCACTATCAACTATGCACATAGTCGATCGATTTAAGTATATCAACTATGTGCATTGTTAAGATTGCACATAGTTGATATACTTAAATTAAGTTACTAATATTACAAGCTCTTAGCAGTCAAAAAAGCACCTGCTATTTTGTGCAAACAAATAAATGTCAAATCTAGATTTCACTCTCATTCAGAATTGAGCTTGAAATTAGATTTAAAATTCAACAGAACAAGCAATTAAATAGATACTTGAAATATAGACAAAAGCAGAGTTTTACTAATTAGCAACAAAATTTCTGATAATTATCCAAAATCAGCTTGAGGAATAACTACGGCATGATTCAATTAGAAGTTCAAGCCCAAATTGCCAACGATATCGAAACTTACGCTAATCAGATACTGGAGCGGTTATGCCGCACAGAGATTTGGGAATTACGACTAAATCCTAATTACAATCCATCGATTGGAGAAAGTAGGATCGCCGTATTTAATCGAAATAATCTGAGTATAGTCATCTATATCAATCTCAAAGGCAGGTTAGCTGTCGAACCAGTTATTGAGATGGAGCATCCCGCAATGTTTGGGATGGGATTTAGAGTTTCCACGCCCTATCAAGTTGAGTGGGATAAGCCAGCAAAAGGAATTGTCATTGCCATTAAAAGACGATTACCAAAATGGCGAGTCGATGTGGCTGATTTTTTAGAGCGTCAAGTACAACAGAAGATCGATCGTGCAACAATTACACAACAAAAAGTAAGCTTTGCGAGACAGATTGGTATGACAATTGAAGAATCAGATCTCAGCGATCGAATGATAATTCCCAATATTGGCGAGGTCTATTTTACGACCAGTGGGGTAAAATTAGGGAAGACTTTTACCCCGATCGACTGGAAAACTGCTGCACAAGCTGTCGCAATTATTGCTACAGCTATCACTGACAAATAGGTCAGCAACTCGCCGTTAATTAGTTTCTAACTAATCTAACAACACATATTCTAGATGAAAGTTTTTCAGAGATTTTATTAGATGAAGATACCAACACTATCAAAACAAAGGCTTTGTGAATTAAAGATGAGATATGGAACTACGAATGTCGTCAATCGAATTAAAATTATTAAAAATTCAAAGTTACATCTAATAAAAGATGAGTTGGATATTGAAATTTTAAATTGTTAAAGTTATGCTAAAAGCACAAGCGACCTGTCACAGTTACTCGCGCTTGTGCTTTACGCTGATAAGATTTATAGAAATCGAAAATTTCAAAGAGCTAAATTCAGCTAATTTGCTGACTATTAAGGTTGCGCTCCATTAAATATCCAACTATTTTTAGCCTATCCTGACAAATTCTCACTTGCCGATCGAGTCTCTTTCTCCAAGCTATCATCACGATAGCAAGTCCAAAAAAAAGTATGCAGATCTGGCACTGAAAATAAATAGGGGTAGAGCAAAAGAAGAATAAGATTGATGATAAACCGCCAGCAAAATACAAATTGATGGCAACTCTATTTTCAACGTCAATAGAAAGAGAACTAGCTGTAGAAGATTGAGCGAGTTTTCTAAATGAGTAATTCCAAGCTGAATCTAATAGCTCATGATAAAACCTTGGAAAGAAAGTAAGTCCACCTACCTCTATCTCTTCAATTGCCAGCACTAGATCGATATCTGGAATCGGCTTCACAATCTGTCGATCGATTAAATGAATTAAGCAAGCAGTGTCGTTGTCAATTGGTTCTTTGAAAATCGATTGCTGAACATTCATACTTTACTCTCCAAATTACCAAATTCTTTCGACCACCAACCACCACTCTTGCTAGCAAAATAGGCAACACCTTTATGTTTGGCTTGAGTACGAGCAGCTTTGTCAGAACATCTTAACATCGACTTAGATTCACCGTCCTTTTGATAGCTATATTCCTCCAGTTTCTGTTTACAAACCGGACAAGGATAATCTGTGCGCTTTGATTCAGTTGTGGTGTTAGCTTGGGGAGCTTGCCACTTGCCTACCCGATCCGACCAGAATAAAACCAAGTCTTTTCCATCTTCAGCCTTACACTCCTCACATTTAAGAAAATACCCCTTGGCAACCTTCTTGCTTGGCACTTTAGCTAGAGCTAGATCGCAAGTCGGACATTTAGTTCGCGACTTTTCCAACTGCCGACTTTGACTAGCGACAGGCAATCCCTCACCCGCTTTAAGTAGTGCAGGTGCAAAGTAATCTCGGTGCCAGCCAATTAGATACCCCTGCCACTCCAGCTTCCCTTTTGACCTGAGTTCGATGAGACATAGCCTCCTCAAACTTAGACAGGACAACAAATATAGGTGTTAAGCCGATTTCATCTAAATTTTGAAATGGTAAAACTGACCATTAAAAGGATTAATAGTTGAAAATATTAAGTTAAATTA
>NZ_JBGSQZ010000116.1:0-18464 GCF_041737865.1 Chamaesiphon sp. | reverse complement strand
ACCATATATCAAAAATCTCGATCGATAGTGCTAATGTATTCAATCGCTGAATGTCCGATGAAACGGTCGATCGTTAAATTGTCAAACCTGCTTGACAATTGCGATTGAAGCTTAACTTGTCACTAATCGGGAAACCCGACCGGACGAACTCCGCCAAGTGAAGGACTTTTTCAAGACAAAAGCCTACAGCCTACCCCCTCAAGCCTAAATCGCCTAACCACCATGACGTTAACCATATACAACACCCTCTCCAGAACCAAAGAGCCGTTCCAAACCTTGACACCCAACCAGGTGAAAATGTACTGCTGTGGGGTGACTGTATACGATTACTGCCATCTCGGTCATGCCAGGTCTTATATTGTGTGGGATACCGTCCGCCGCTATCTGCAATGGCGCGGCTACACAGTTGAGTACGTCCAAAATTTCACCGACATCGACGACAAGATCCTCAAACGTGCCGATCTCGAACAAAGCTCGATGACAGCAGTAGCTGAAAAATATACCCAAGCATATTTTGACGATCTCCACCGTCTCAACGTCCGCGATGCCGATAGTTACCCCCTCGCCACCAAACATATTCAAGAGATCCAAGACTTGATCGCCGATCTCGAACGTAAAGGATTTGCCTATGCTGTAGACGGCGATGTCTACTTCCGCGTGCGGAAAGATGATGACTATGGCAAACTCTCCAAACGCAACCTCGACGATCTCCGTGCGGGTGCTGGCGAACGCGTCGAAGCCGCAGATCCAGACCAACAAAAGAAAGAAGATCCCTTCGATTTTGCCCTCTGGAAGGCAGCAAAACCAGGCGAACCCTCTTGGGAGTCTCCCTGGGGCAATGGTCGCCCAGGCTGGCATATAGAATGCTCTGCGATGATCCAAAAACAGTTGGGCAAAACGATCGATATCCATTGCGGCGGTGGCGATCTCGTCTTCCCCCATCACGAGAATGAAATCGCCCAATCCGAATGCGCTCACGATCGACCATTATCCACCTACTGGATGCACAATGGGATGGTCAAACTTAGCGGTGAAAAAATGTCCAAATCCTTGGGCAACTTTATCACGATCCGCAAATTACTCAACGATTATCGTGATGGTAATGACCAACAAATCGATCCGATGACCGTGCGGTTATTCGTACTTACGGCACAATATCGCAAACCAATGGATTTTAGCGATGCGTCAATTACCGCTGCTGGGCAAAGTTGGCAGACAATTAAGGATGGAATGTTATTTGGTTATGAATATGGCGAAAAATTAGGCTGGGATAATCTCGCTCCGATTCGTGCTGGATCTATACCTGCTACCACCGAAGAAGTCGATAGATTCCGTACCGCAGTGGATGACGATTTCAACTTTGCCGAAGGTTTAGTGGTAGTATTTGAACTCGCCAAAGAGTTGCGAAAGGTGGGTAATATTATCGCCCACGATAGCGAACAAACAGTAGATCCGACTCTGCTCAAAGATAAGTGGCAAACATTAATAGAATTAGCAGGAGTGTTAGGTTTGGAAGTCAATCCCAATAAATTAAAAGTGCAGACACCTGGTTTGAGCGATGAAGAGATCGATTCATTACTCACCGAGCGTCAAATTGCTAGAGAAAATAAAGATTTTGCCACCAGCGATCGCATCCGCGCCCAATTAACCGAAGATAAGATTGTGGTGATTGATAAAGCTGGGGTTCCAAGTACTTGGTATCGTAGCTGATCGTTTTTTATCGATTCCAGGACTGTGCTATCTGAATCGCCCTGGCAGTTGATATATAGGCTCAGATAGGCGATCGACCGAGCATTCTCACATCTTACAGCAATCCACATAGATCGTTACTGCGATCGCCCCTGGGTACCCTTGATGGCTACCCAGGGGTTAATTTTGGCATCTGAGGCTGGTTCAAAAAGGTACTCCTTCTGACTGCTCAAAAAAAGTTGGAGAATTTTTAGAAAAGATTAGATTAGTTTCCGGATGGCTGAAGGTATTTAGTGTAAAGGAAGAAAGGAACAATCACTTTACTTGTGACCCAGCGAGCTGACCGTACAACTACCGATCTCTAATATGCTCAAATATTTATTCATCATTGGGACAACTGTAATTGCCAATCTAGCTTTAGTCATTACAGCTCCTACTCAGATCGCGACAGCTATAGACATTGTACCATCAGTAGGATCGAATCCTCAGGACAAGCTCATCACCAAAGATTTAAAGCCTCTCCATATTAATACCCAGCAGCAGCAATCTGACGTTAAAAGTATCCATGAGGTATTAACTCAATATTATCGCGGCTTTAATGAATATAGTATCGAACGCATGGAACGGGTTTCGATGTCAGTTACGGCTGCCGAAAAGAAATATCTTCAAGGATTATTTTCTAAACTTAAATCTGCTCGCGTCGATATGAGTGTTGAAGTTAAAAATATCGAGCTAGTTTCTCTATCTGCAAATAATGCTGTAGTCAATGTCGAGCAAGTCATGAAGGGTCGAGGACTACAAAAATCGATGATTTCTCAGCAGTCAGCATCGATAGGATTACTAAAATATCGCGGTAAATGGAAAATTAGTGATGGTAATACTGTGATAAATTCACTCGAACGTGGTCGTTAAGTAAATATTCACTTATTATCCTAGTCTGATTTGATATTAGCAAGGAAGTAGATAATCGAACACCAGCTTTAGGATAAAAATATTACCAAGCGTTATTAATCAAAAAATAAAACAAAATGAAACTATCGACTGTTAACTGGTTGTCGAAAGCGATCGTGCTGCCATTATTTATGACCATTTTGAATACGACATCTGCTAGTGCCGAACGGATCGATCGATCGCGGAGCATTTCACTGGGAGCGACAACGGTGAATACCTTGCCATCAGTCATCGATCTCAATCTTATGGTTCCAGCAACCTCTAGTATATTACTACAAGAAGATCGCGAACAATCCAGATCGATTGAGCCATTTTGGTCTAAGCCTAGTCGAAACAATTCATCAACGACAGTGATTAGAAAAGTTCATCAATCTAAGTTAAAATCTATAAAAAAAAGTGAATCATCAATCAATGCTAGTGCTAAAGTATTAATTAGCGAACCATCTAGTAAAATTAAAACTAGTAGATTGAAACCTAGAAAAATGGTATCTACACGTATCGATCCTCTGAAATTATCGATCGCTAGGGATGTTCATAAGTCAAGATATAACCCTAAAAAACTTGCATCAGTATCTATACCTGGCTCCCGTTCGCAGTTGAGTGGTACCTATCTACGATTAGTTAGACTAAATAAAGGAACTAATGACATCGGCAATCCTATCTATACCCTGGAAGCTTATGTTGATGGTGAGATATATCAGACATTTAATACAATATCTGGGACGGTAAATACCCAAAACATGGACCGAAATGTTGGAAATAATTCAGCACCTTTGCCAGATGGGTTATATGATGTTAGCAATCAGATCTTACCTGGGATCGTGCCTGAAGTTGGCAAGACTTTTATTAGCATTTTTCCAAAGTTTGAAACTGGACGTAGCGGTCTAGGAATTCATCTCGATCCCAGCTTCAATCAACGCAATGGATACGATGGAACAGCCGGATGTATTGGCATGACAACGGCTACCGATCGCGATGCAATTAATAAATTTGTTACTAAATATCACCCCCATAGCTTGGTTGTAAAGATCGAGAGTTTAGAAGATTCATAATATTAAATCCGCTCGATAGATATCCTTCACTATTGACACTCTTCAATCGTGGAGGATTTTTGTGTTATTATTACTAAAATAATATTTTTGCTGATACCACTTGTCTTCTATGGATCGTTCCAAGATTGTTGCAGTTGTCACAGGTATAATTTCATTAGTACTCGCGATCGCCTATTTACTCGTAGTACAAATTATTGATTCGCGGGGCGAGATGCTTCCAGCACCAATAGTCGATACGATCGTCCAAGGATTGCGGATTGAAAATCTAGTCATGAACATTTAGCAACAGCTCCACTAGGTATCCCTTCCCAGTGATAAGTTTGACATCTAGGGTGGATGGTGAATAGTGGATGGTGAATGGGGAATCATGAACGCCTATTTCTTCGGTGGGAAAGTAGCTAATTGTTAATTGTTTCCACTCCTGTGGGATTAATTAAAGAATGAACGATCGCCATTCAACCGTTGACTGTGCTAATTTAATTAGTGCATCCTTGCTCCGATTGCGGATGAAGTCGCCATTTTTTGGTACTCTAGCCATGTTTGCACTGTTTATTCCCAGTACAACCATTTCTTCAGCAGCAACAGACGGACGAGATATTTTTTTCAATCCCGAATTTTTGATGTCTTTGCCCAGCCAACAGCAGGATGGAGTCATTTTGCATGAGATCCTACACGCAGCACTATTACACCCGCTGCGATTGAGAGAGCGGGAACCACAGTTATGGAATATTGCTGCCGATATCGTAGTAAATGGGATGATTTTACGCCAGCGTGGGTTTGAATTACCGCCTGGGGGGTTACGCGATGAGCAATTAGAACATTTTAGTGTTGAAGAAGTCTACGAGCTGTTGAGAGCCACAGGAGTAGATCGTTTTCCATTAGCCGATCTCGATTTGTTAGCAATGAACGCTGGAGATGTAGCCAAATGCTCGATTGTCGGGACGTGCGATTTGCTAGAGCGCAACCGCAGTCAAGCCTTGACAGCATATTGGCGACAGGCACTACAACAAGCAACAGTTGCCACTAATCAATCGGGTAAACTATCGGTGGGAATCGATCGAGAGTTGGAACCTGTCCTCAATCCTCAGCTAGACTGGCGATCGTACCTATGGCGATATCTAGTTCAGACTCCCACTGATTTTCAGGGACTCGATCGGCGTTTTGTCGGACGGGGACTGTATCTTGAGGCATTACAGGGTGAATCGGTGCGAGTTTATGTGGCGATCGATACCAGTGGCTCGGTGAGCGACACAGCACTCAGGCTATTCACTAGTGAAATTAAGGGAATTTTGGGCGCGTATCCCCATCTTGAGTGTGAATTATACTATGCCGATTGCGACATCTATGGACCTTATGCTCCCACCCTCGATGCAATACCGACTCCTGAAGGCGGTGGCGGTACATCCTTTGTCCCATTCTTCGATCGAGTCGCCGCCACCTGGGACGAACATACTCAAGCTCTGTGCATCTACTTAACCGATGGCTACGGCGAATTTCCCCAAACCATCCCAACATTACCCACCCTCTGGGTTGTCACGCCTGGGGGATTAGATTTAGCCCAATTTCCATTTGGGGAAGCAGTACGGCTGATCGATCGAGGATAGGAATTCTATATATTACTTTCTATGATGAGAGGGTTGAGATAGTTTGGGCGATATTTTTCCTCTCTATCTGCTTGAGAGAGGGCAGCTAAGACAATTTCGCCTTCTCTCATATTACTGGTTTAGAATCCTTTGATTCTAAATTTTCATAATCTGGCTCATCATCTCCATAAGCTATTTAATCCCTGTAGAGACAGATTATTCCATTCTTCCTGAGTCCATGATTCTACTCCTAAATCGTACTCAATTGCGATGGTCAGTTGTGTCCCTTCTGGTAAATCTATCGGTTCTAAAAGCTCTATTTTGCCATTTCTAACAATCGCTGTTATTCTATTCATAAATTTAGGATTATTTAATTGTATTTATAGTTTAAGTAACTATCCAGTATGGTGGGCACTGCCCACCATTTAAAGTCAGCAACTAACTGATAGACTAAGATCGATCGAACGTTTGCCTCCCTTCAATATTTTTATCGCTTATATTCATCAACCAATAATAAAGTTAACCAACTTTCCTGGTACCACAATTACCTTCTTAATCTCCTTCCCTTCCGTAAACTTCTTAGTTATTTCCGACTCCCGTGCATGGGCTTCCAAAGTTGCCGAATCTTTCGTCGCAGGGACTTGAATCGTCCCGCGAGTTTTTCCCATAACTTGAATCACCAAAGTTATTTCATCAGCAACTAAAGCAGCCGGATCGAATTGACGCCAGGATTGTTCGTGAATCGAGCCAGTATGTCCGGTTAATTGCCACAATTCCTCGGTCATGTGCGGTGCGAATGGTGCCGCTAAAATCAGTAAAGTTTCAATCCCTTCGGCATATACAGGTGAATCTTTGCAATCTGCATCGGTAATGGCATTGCTAAGTTTCATCAATTCAGACACCGCCGTATTGAACTGATAATCGCCATCCAAATCTTCTGTAATCGCTTGAATAGCATGATGAATAAAGCGGCGTAAATCCTTCTCAGATTTCGATAATTCGCCACTAATACTTGTCGTCGCAGGTTTCACGCCCATTACCAATCGCCACACCCGATTTAGAAACCGAAACTGTCCTTCAACATCCGCATCATCCCATTCGAGATCCTTTTCTGGTGGTGCTTTAAATAAGATAAACATCCGTGCGGTATCTACACCATACTTCCCGATTACTTGCTCTGGAGCGATGCCATTGTATTTAGACTTAGACATCTTATCGAACGTGACTTCCAACGCACTACCAGTTACTGGATCTGTCGGATGAGCGCGATCTAATACTGTGGCTGGATCGATATATTTACCTGTCTGAGGATTCTGATAAGTAGTAGACTGCACCATCCCCTGAGTGAGTAAGTGTTTGAATGGCTCGTCAAAATTTAGCAGCTTAGTCTTACCACCATCGCCAGCCCCAAAATCGCGCACGATCTTGGTAAAGAAGCGGGCATATAATAAGTGCAAGACTGCGTGTTCGATCCCACCCACATATTGATCTACAGGCATCCAATCATTGGTAATTTTGGGATCGAATATTTGCTCATCATTACCCGCATCTGGATAGCGCAAAAAATACCAAGAAGAATCCACAAACGTATCCATCGTATCGGTTTCGCGCTTGGCTGGCGTGCCACAATTCGGACATGGCACATTCACCCACGACTCCAATTGCGCCAACGGATTGCCACCTTTGCCTGTAAATTCTACATCTTCAGGCAATCGCACTGGTAAATCTGCCTCTGGTACGGGGACAGTCCCGCAGTTGGGGCAATGAATCATCGGAATCGGCGCACCCCAATAACGTTGACGCGAAATCAACCAATCGCGTAACCGATATTGGATCTTGCCATTACCATAGCCATGTTGTTCGGCATATTCAATTATCGATTGCTTTGCGGTAACTGAATCCAACCCATCGAATTGACTAGAATTAACGATCGTTCCAGCTTCGGTATAGGCTGCGGTAAGCGGAGCCAGATTGCTAGGATCTTGTGCAGGTGCAGCAATTACTTGAGTAATTGGTAACTGATATTGCTTCGCAAACTTGAAATCGCGCACATCGTGTGCGGGAACGCCCATCACCGCGCCCGTACCATATTCATACAAGACATAATCCGCAATCCAAATCGGTACTTCCGCCCCAGTGAAAGGATTAATCGCCATCGCACCTGTCGGTACACCGCGCTTGGGCTTATCTTCCGCCGTGCGATCGATCTCGCTTTGACTCTTAACTTCGGCGATGAAGGCATCAACAGCCGCTTTTCGATCTGAAGTGGTCACTTGCACCGTGAGTGGGTGTTCTGGAGCCAATACGACGTAACTCACACCATAAACAGTATCGGGACGAGTCGTAAAAACAGTAATTTTCTCACTCGCACCGACAATGGGGAATTCCAGATTTGCCCCGATCGATTTACCGATCCAATTTGCCTGCATCGTGCGGACTCTTTCTGGCCAACCCGATAACTGGTCTAGATCGGTCAATAATTGCTCGGCATACTCAGTGATTTTAAAATACCACTGTTTGAGAGCCTTCTTCTCAACGATCGCCCCAGAACGCCAGGAACGCCCATTTCCATCGACTTGTTCGTTCGCCAATACGGTTTGGTCGATCGGATCCCAATTTACCATCCCGTCTTTTTGATAAGCCAATCCACCTTCATAGAACTTCAAGAAAATCCACTGCGTCCACCGATAATATTCCGGCGAACAAGTTGCCACCTCTCGATCCCAATCGATCGACAAGCCCAATTTCTGGAGCTGTCCCCGCATGTGGGCGATATTCTGATACGTCCAAGTCGCCGGATGAATTCCCCGCTCAATTGCCGCATTTTCCGCTGGCAATCCAAAGGCATCCCAACCCATCGGATGCAATACGCGATGTCCCTGCATCCGTTTGTGTCTAGCAACTACGTCGGTAATTACATAATTCCGAACGTGTCCCATGTGCAGATTTCCCGATGGATAGGGAAACATCGACAGTGCGTAGAATTTAGGCTTGGTGATAGTTGTATCAGTTTTATATAAATTTTGCTCCGTCCAAGACTGCTGCCATTTAGACTCAATCTCGGCGGGATTATAAGTATTTTCCATATTTAATCTTTCCAGTTACGCAATATCAATGCTCATCCATTCACCACCATCATTTTAACTCTAACCCCGCGCCATCACTACGCATAGCCAATCGACCGGATCTAGACGCTTAGAATACGATGTAGGCGATCGCTTTTTGAGAGTAACGTATTGACACTGTAAATACATTTTCACTATACTAACAAGCATGAATGTGTATTTTGCGCTCGATGGCATTACCTTTGTGTGGGACGAAGAAAAAGCGCAAAATAACCCTAGTAAACATGATGGGATTACTTTCCAACATGCTGCGGAAGCCTTCTTCGACCCATTTCTAATTATCGTTGATGCTAGCCGCAATGAAGAAGCTCGTGATGCAGTAATTGGGCTGGATACGCGGTGGAATCTACTATTTGTAGTTCACATCGAGCGGGAAGAAAATGTGATTCGGATTATTTCAGCACGTAAAGCAACTCGTCAGGAGAGAGCAGAATATGAAGTTTGAAACACTAAAGCAACGATTGGAGCGCAACCGTCCGATGACTAGCGTAACGATTCGGATGCCCGAAGATGTGGTGGAAGATCTGAAAAAAGTTGCCCCATTGCTGGGCTTTTCAGGTTATCAACCGTTAATTCGCGCTTATGTCGGTCAATGTTTGCGCGTGGATTTAGAACGGTTTGAGAGTGAGACGGTGACAGCGTTGGTTGCGAGTTTGAAGCGTCGAGGTGTCAGTGATGAAACGATCGAGGCAGCCTTGAATGAAGTGGTTCATGCCTCACATTGACACGATTTAAATTAGAATAATTTTACTAGTAACTAGATCGAATAAAACAATCGATCGAAAGATTATAGCGATCCTAAATTAGATCCTTGAGATCGGATACTAAAATATCGATCTAAACTCAAATATGGTGCGTTACCCTTTGAGATAACACACCCTACTTAGATTTAATCTTAGATCGGGTGGACACTAGCAGTTTTACTAGGCACCGTAAGTATTTATCCAGCCAAAATCATAGTTTATAGCCAGATAACTCAGGAGATTGAATCATGGATAGATTAGATTTATATCGTAAATGCTTACAGAATTTTCTCAGTGACTACTCTAGCTATGGAAGTAAAAATCCAGATATTGAAACTCAGTTAATTTTTGATACTGTTAACGATCGATATCTGCTATTTCGCACGGGATGGGATAACGAGCGACGTATTCATCACTGCATTTTTCACTTTGATATCAAAGGTGATAAAATTTGGATTCAGGAGAATAATACCGATATTGAAGTAGACAAAGAGTTGGAAGAGATGGGTATCTCTAAAAAGGAAATTGTGGTAGGATTTCACCACCCTTCTATGCGTGAATATTCAGAATATGCTGTTTCCTAATTGATACGCTCAAATTTATATAAATAACAAACTAAATTTAATATATTAATTGCATCAATATGAATCTGAAAGAAACACTCAATTCTCATGGATTTACACTGATTACTGAAAATATTGGAGGAGGGGGATCTGCCACTGTTCATCATGCAAAGGCAATAAGCTCTATAAACGGTATAGAAGAAGGAACAGAAATAGCTGTAAAGCAATACAGCTCATCAATTATAACTGTTCCTGGACAAATCGAAAGAATTCGTCAGGAAGCTCAAGTCGGATCAAAATTACAACACGAAAATCTTGTTAAAACTTATAGTTTAATAGAGACTAACTCTAACGAGGATCAAGAATACTTCTTGATCCTCGAATGGATAGACGGAGAGACTCTGGGTGGCTGGTATGAAAAGCAGCAGAAGCCAGTTGAATGGATAACAATAAAAAATATCTGCCAAGGTATAGTTAATGGAGTTAGAGAACTACATAAAAATAATGTCTTTCACCGTGATATTAAACCTGAAAATATCATGGTCAGGCAAAATGACTCTGCTGTAGTGATGGATATTGGGGTAGCTGAATTAACTGGCAATGATGAACATACTTTGCACACATCAGTAAAAGATTTTGTTGGTAGTGTGCGGTTTGCATCTCCACAATTCATAATGGGTGAGGATTTTACTCAAGCAGATGATGTATATTCTATCGGTGCAACAATATTCTTAATCTTCACAGGTAAGACGATTTTTCATGAAGTTATTAGAAAGCCATTACTTCCAATTGAAATTGTTAATAACTCTCCACAATTTGAAGAGTTGGTAGGGAATATTCCAGAACCGATGACAATATTTCTTCAAGGTTGTTTACACAAAGATCCCCAGCGTCGTCCAACTCTCGATGAGATTTCGGAGTGTTTAGAAAATCCACCGGATGCAAAGTATATTAAAAAAGAGCTAGAGAAACAGACCCAAGAAAGGCGCAGCTACCAAGTGATTCAGGTATCTGCTGATGGTGATTATTTTTTTGCGGATTTAGCTGGTAAGAAGCTATCCATTAATGATACTTTCACTGTTATCCGTCGCCAGGAAAAATCAGTAAGGGTACCAAGTTCAGGCATGGAGATTACACCTGAAAAGTATATAGCTAAAGCATCGCTCAGACATGTTCATCAGAATATCGGTCACTTTCAAGTATGTGATATACGATGGGTTCCAAAGACAAATCCTATTATGTCATCAGTTTTTAGTAGCCCATTATTCTCTACAGGCAGCTATGTTGAAAGTACAAAAAACGAAATTGTCAAAGATGGAGACTTCGTTGTAAGAAGAGATCTCTAAATAGTGCCCCAAAATAAATCCTAGATGGTGCGTTATGCTGGCGCGATAACACACCCTACGGCTACGATTATTTACTCGTCTCCAGATTGTTCGGTTGGTTCGGGTTTTAGGAGTGGGAAGGCGATCGCGTCCCTGATACTAGCACAATCGCACAAGAGCATCACCAATCGATCGATCCCGATTCCCAAGCCGCCTGTGGGGGGCATCCCGTATTCTAGAGCTGTCAGGAAGTCTTCATCGACATCTTGAGCTTCGACATCTCCCTCGGCTTTGCGGGCTGCTTGAGCCTCTAAGCGTTCGCGTTGATCGACAGGATCGGTTAACTCTGAGAAACTATTGGCTAATTCACGCCCGACTGCGAATAATTCAAACCGTTCGACGATGCCTGGTTTCGATCGATGGGGTTTAGCCAGTGGGGAGATTTCGGTAGGATAATCGAGGACAAAAGTGGGCTGAATTAGGGTCGTTTCGCACTTTTGCTCGAATACCTCATTCAAGAGCCTTCCAAGTGTTTTCGCGTCATCACAGCCGCCAATCCCTGCGCTTTTAACGGCGGCTTGGGCTGTTTCTAGATTATCAAAGCTATTAAAATCTAAGCCAGTGACTTCTTTGACAATTTCGTGCATCGTCACTCGTCGCCAGGGAGCCGTCAGACTAATCGGCGTGTCTTGATAACTAATCTCCAATGTCCCCAGTACTGACTCAGCGACAGTAGTAATCATCCCCTCGGTGAGTGTCATCATATCCTCATAGTCAGCATAGGCTTGATATACCTCGATGCTGGTAAATTCGGGATTGTGGCGAGTAGATACGCCCTCATTGCGGAAAATCCGCCCCAATTCAAATACTTTCTCAAATCCACCGACGATCAACCGTTTCAGGTGCAATTCGGTCGCAATCCGCAGGTACAGCGGCATCTCTAGAGTATTGTGATAGGTATTAAACGGACGCGCATCTGCACCGCCAGCTTCTGACTGCAAGACTGGGGTTTCGATTTCGATAAAGTCGAGGTTTTCCAGATAGCGGCGAATTCCGGCGGTAATTAGCGATCGTTTTCTAAAGGTATCGCGTACCGATGGATTGACGATCAGATCTAAATAACGCTGACGGTAACGTTTAGCCACGTCGGTTAAACCGTGCCATTTCTCCGGTAGTGGGAGTAAGGATTTGGTGAGCATCACATACTCATTGACGAGAATTGATAATTCGCCTCTCTCCGTGCGTTTGATTGTCCCCTTTACCCCGATAATGTCGCCGATATCAGTCAACTGCTTGAGATGGGTAAAAGCATCAGCAATTGAAGACATTCCGGTTTCAATCTGTTGCTTATTTAGATAGAGCTGAATGGTGCCCGTTTCGTCTTGAATGCTAAAAAAAGCCAATTTACCCATGACTCGCCGTGCTAGGATACGTCCGGCGATCGAGACTTGGATATCTACTTCCCCCGTATTTTCTAAATCCGCATACTCTAACTGTAATGCGGCGGCTTGGTGAGTAGATACCCAGTTGTAGGCGTAGGGGTTCATCCCTAATTCGCGAAGTTTGTCGGCTTTAACCAGGCGCGTTGCCCGAATTTCGGCTAATGTCGAATGTGGTTCTGGCTGTTGGGACGACTGTTGCTTGGACATATTGCATCGATCTAGGCTGGACTCTCTATTCTACGTCAAGCTCGATCGATATTCACTGTCTTATTCCACTATCGACTATCGACTATCCACTATTCACTAATTTAGCAATATTCACTGATATCTTCACCGCATTCGTCGGCTAGATAGCACATTGCTTTGAACCGAAGCATGACAACTTCGTCATACAGCGGGTTGAGTTTACACATCGGCGGAATATGCAGCAGTGTACGTCCAAATAAGTTGAGATCTCGTTCAAACGGGCATTGAGAGGGGATCAGTTTACAAAGCTGGTGGGCTAGACGGGGATTGGAAATCTTGAGATTGTCTAACCAGCTCCGTAGCGGCTTTAGGGGATCGAATTTTGGTAACCGCAGAAAATTGATGGTTTCTTTCGACATTATTCTAGTTGCGAGCAAACGAGCAAGCTTTGATAGATTAGAACCCATAATATTTAGAGGTATCAATGGTATCGATGAGATAACTATTAATGACGTTGTTGCTGAATGAAATGTTCATCTAAAGATAAACTACACACATGCTCAAGCTATTTCCGGACAGAACGATCGGACTTGGCGGTATTTGGGCTTGGGCATCTAGCTACCAAACGAGCTTGGTGCTGAGAGCGCGGGCTACTAGTATAATGCCTTAGTCGATCCTGTGCTGACAACTGTAAATCTACTGGAATATTCTAACGCACTTATTTTTTATCTAAGCGTATGTTCGATCGCATTTTAAACATATTTCTGAGCTGATTTTTATGTGTAAATCGATACAGTTTTATCGTAAGAATTGTCAATTATTAAAAAATTGCGATCCCCGACTAGTTTCTCTTCAATCTCATACCTTTTGAGTAGGACAAAGGCTCGATTATGCCCGTTTGTGACGTTGCTGCTATTAGGGCGCATCGAAGGCACCCGCAATATAGTCAATCAGTAGCAACCGCTCTCCAGTGGGGACTGTCATGACGTGGAGAGGTGTACCGACGATCGATTGGTGCATTGGTTGATGGCGGACGATGGCTACATCAAAGCGGCAGGGATAGTCTGCTAGGTGTGGATATTTGGCTAAAAATAGTTCGGCTGTGGTGAGTATTTTGGCTTGTTTCTGGGGCGTAATTGCGAGTAATCCATCGGCATCCCAATTCGATCGATTGCGGGTTTTGACTTCGATAAACAGCAGGACATCAGATTCGATGCCAATTAGGTCGATTTCGCCGCTCCGCCATCGCCAGCGATGATGTAGAATCTCTCCCCCACAGCTAGTTATCCACCGGGCGACAACTTGCTCGCCTTGTTTGCCAGTGTTCATTAATTCAGTTGACAGTTGATAGTTGACAGCGAAGAAATCGAGATGATCTAAAGTCCGCCTAAAGTACTAGTTGAAAAGTATCAAAATATTAGTAATAAGCGTAGATCCAGGGTACCCTTAGATCTCTGCTATTATCTATTTTTCCGATCGCTCCTTAAATCAGACTTTTGAATAAATGAATGCCGTCGGCGTTGCCGAGCAGAGGATCGGCGGCGCGTTCGGGGTGAGGCATCATGCCGATGACGTTTTTAGCTTCATTGCAGATACCTGCGATATTATTCAACGAGCCGTTGGGATTGGTGCCAGCATAGCGAAATAATACTTGTCCGTTGGATTCTAATCGATCGAGTGTGTCGGTATCGGCATGGTAGCAACCTTCACCGTGAGCGATCGGGAGATTAATTGTGGGGGTGTTAGAATAACCTTGTGTCCAAATTGAATCGGTATGCTCGACTTTAAGTGGCACCCTGTCGCAAATAAAGTGCAGATCGCGATTGCGGACTAGTGCACCGGGCAGCAATCGGGCCTCCGTGAGTACCTGAAAACCATTGCAGATACCTAAGACATATTTACCCTGCTCGGCATGGGCGATGACTTGTTTCATAATTGGTGAAAATCTGGCAATCGCACCACAGCGCAGATAGTCACCATAACTAAATCCACCAGGAATGACGACGACATCTACTTCGTGTAAGTCGGTTTCTTCATGCCAGATCGTACGGGTGGGCTGTCCGAGCAGATCGCGGGTGACGTAGACTACATCGCGATCGCAGTTAGAGCCAGGGAAGACAATTATTCCGAATTTCACAATGATGGGGGAGGGGTGGAGAGTTGACATTTGGCAGCTTGCACTGAGCCAAGCCGAGGTGTTGATAGTTGAGAGTTAGGCAAGATTCGATCTTCTACATCCCTATTCACCTTCCCCTAATTCAATTCGATAGTTCTCAATTACGGGATTAGCAAAAAGTTGGTCGCACATGCGATCTAGTTGAGTGTGTGCTTGGGCTTCGTCTGTGGCACTGAGATTGACTTCGATGTATTTGCCGATGCGGACACTCTCAACATCGGTGTAACCCATATGTGCTAAACCAGACTGGACTGCCGTACCCGCAGGATCGAGGACAGAGGGACGAAGTGTGACGTAAATACGAGCTTGATATTTTTGATTCAATGGAACCCCTCAACTTTGCGATAATTTAGATGTACAGCCGTAATAACTTAAATCTACTTAGTACCACCACCAATTGTAAACTAGTACCAACCTCGGCTGTCATTTGTGTTCCGATCTTCCTGGTCAGGTTGGTATTTATAGTTATCGATCGAATCGGGTATTTAGGCACGGGTATTCACCACAGCTCTACCCTACAGCCTAACTAAAACCTAAAATCTCACCCACTCACAAACCTCGCCCAACCAGTACCCTGATTGCTATGAAATCCGATCGAACTCGCAGCCAAGAACGTATTCTACAACTCCTTCAACAATGCGATCGCGCACTTTCTGCCCAAGATATCTATGTCGAACTACGGACAGGATCTCAAGCAGTAGGGCTAGCCACGGTTTACCGTGCGCTGGAGAGTCTAAAATTGGAGGGCAGCGTTCAAGGTCGCACATTACCGACAGGCGAATCATTGTATAGTTGTGTCCAAGCAGATAGACATCATCTGACTTGCTTGCACTGTGGCGAGTCAATTGCGATCGATGAGTGTCCGGTCGAGCAATTAGAACAAAAACTAGAATCACTCCATCAATTTAAAATTTATTACCACACTCTTGAATTTTTTGGGGTATGTTTGACTTGTGCGCCGACAGAAGTAGACCATAACCTCGAACGCGATCGAGTCATTCATTTACATCACCATCACAGCCATGATTGATTTACTTACATCTTGTACCAATGCACAGGAATTATACCCATAGAGGGAACTCCTATCGGTGAATTGGATACTGGTGCATTTTAATTTAATTACTAGTAGGGGTTTACTTTCCCCTCTTCTCCTTCGCCCTTTCTAAACAGGAATCTGCATGACTTTTGAGAGATTCATGAATTCGATTGGTGTTGCCGACCCGTACGGACGCGGGTGGTTATCTGTGGTGCTAACTTTTATATTTGCGTGGATAGTCACCTATTTATTTATTCCTAAAGTCCGCACTTTTGCCCTGAAAGTCGGTTGGGCAGACGAACCTAACGCCCGTAGACTCAATCAAGAACCGCGCGCAAATGCTGGGGGATTGGCGATTTATACAGGGGTAATTGCCGCAATTATTTTAGCAGGATGTCTCGCGCCGATCGTCCTGGCAAAAGTACAGGTAGCAATTTTAGCGATCTTACTCGGCGGCTCGGTACTGGTAATTATCGGGTTTATCGACGATCAATACAAACTACCGCCACTATTCCGGCTGCTCGTCCAGATTTTGACAGCACTACTACTGGTTGTCTGTAATATTCAAATCCACATTGTTTACTTTGGTGCGCCCATTGATGGGATTTTGTCAGTCATTATCACTGTGTTATGGATTGTCGGAATTACCAATGCTGTCAATTTGATGGATGGGATGGATGGTTTAGCTGGAGGAGTGAGTTTCATTATTGCCATGACTCTGTTGGCAACATCCGCTCAATTTGAAGCTAGAGCCGCTGCTACATTGATTTCGGCGGGAGTCGCTGGGGCAGCTTTGGGCTTTTTGCGTCACAATTATCACCCCTCACGGATTTTTATGGGGGACGCTGGAGCTTATTTCCTGGGCTATGTATTGGCAGCTACTAGTATTCTCGGTAATGGCAAGGTGACGACAGTTACTTCACTAATTCCTACCGTACTATTGTTTCTCGTACCTGTTGCAGATACGAGCCAAGTGATTATCAAACGGTTACTATCGGGGCAGAATCCACTTAGTACCCCTGGGAAAGATCACCTTCACCATCGACTATTGGCGCAGGGATTTTCGCAAAGACATTCAGCCTCGATCTTGTGGGGAGTTACCCTAGCTGGGGGCATTATTGCCATGCGGATGCAAGGGATCGGGCAGACAGCGATCGTGGTAACGGCTGTAGGGATTGGGCTACTGCTGATCTTGACAGTCTGGCTCCGGCTGCGGGCGATCGTCAAGTCTCCAGATATTTCCACCCCTCATCCAGAGGATAAACAATAGAATTAGGCTTGAGGCTCTAGGCTCTAGGCTTTAGGTTTGAGGCTTTAGGCTTGGGATGTTCGAGTTAGTTCGCGATTGTGACGCGGAAGACGGAAAAGACAAAGATCGATCTAAACTAGTATATATTCGGTTGAGTGGTATCGATTTATGGCAGATAAAAATCGTAAGACATTTGTAGGGGGCATGTTAATTGGTGCGGCAATCGGGGCTGTTACGGGGCTATTAGTAGCCCCATGTAAAGGCCGAGACACGCGCAAAATTCTGAGCAAAACTGTGACAGCAGTACCTCAAATGGCTGAAGATATTTCTAGTAGCGTTCAACTTCAAGCCGATCGACTCTCGACGGCGGCTGGCGATCGCTGGCATGATACACTCGATCGACTGTCCACGGCGATTTCTGCGGGAATTGTTGCTAGTCAATCCGTGCGGGAACCAAGTATATCCGATCGTCCCAATATTAATGCGGTGGATGAGTAATCCACAACTAGCCACGATCGACTATTAACAAAGAACAGAAGCTATGGCTTCGGGTTTGTTAGGGTATTGGGCTGTCCAGTACCCTAGCAACCCAATTATCAATTATCAATTATCAATTATCAATTATCAATTAATTTTGACCCTCATCGACCCGTTGCTGCTCTTAGGATGCTCGATTCTACTTGTTGCTGTTAGTTTGACAGCACTATTGGTTGCTGCCTTCCCAGCGATTCAAGACTTGTCTCGTGCCGCTCGGAGTGCCGAAAAGTTATTCGACAGACTCGATCGAGAATTGCCACCTACGCTCGAAGCAATTAGACTAGCAGGACTAGAATTGAGCGATCTCACTGATGAAATGTCTCAGGGAGTACAGAGTGCATCGGCGGTAGTGCAGCAAGTCGATCTGAGTCTCACACAGGTCAAGAAACAGGCAGGAAGTGCCCAAGTCAATACTCGGAGTATATGGGTAGGTGTAAGAGCTGCTTGGCAAACGTGGCGACGGGGGGAAATTAATTGACAATTGATAATTGGACAGAGGCGACTGCCCAGTAGGGATTTCAACCCCGAAGCCATAGCTTCTGGCAGGGTGGTTTCATACACCAGAAGAAAAATCTCTTAGTTCACTTCAGTGAACTTTTGCTATTAGCCCGAAATTGATTTCAGGGCGGATGAAGACTAAGCACCAGGGTTTAAGCATTTTTCTTCTGACCTGAGTTCGATGAGACATAGCCTCCTCAAACTTAGACAGGACAACAAATATAGGTGTTAAGCCGATTTCATCTAAATTTTGAAATGGTAAAACTGACCATTAAAAGGATTAATAGTTGAAAATATTAAGTTAAATTA
>NZ_JBGSQZ010000114.1:0-4472 GCF_041737865.1 Chamaesiphon sp. | reverse complement strand
ATATTTCTGGAGTTACGCCACACAGCCGTTTGAACTCTGTTGGCTTTAAATTTTCAACTTGTTTATAGCTCATGATCGATCGATTCAATTTGGATCTATTGTATATCTCTCGATCGGACTTTTGCAGGAGGTCTAATGAATCGCTAATGCGCCCGAACCCGATCGCGCTGTTGATTTCTTCCAGATCGAGACGGATTATAATAATAGAGCCAGAACTTAGACACAAGTAGTCGATAGGCGATCGAGCGGTCATGCGAGAAACCACTTATGATGTAGTGCTATATGGTGCCAGTGGCTTCGTGGGGAGGCAAACTGTGCGGTATATTGCCGAACGTGTTGGCGATGAGGTACGGTGGGCGATCGCGGGTAGAGATCGCGGTAAGCTAGAATCAGTTAGGGCAGAAGTGGGGATCGATGTCGATATCCTCGTCGCCGATAGCCAGGATAGAGGTGCTATCGATGCGATCGTCTCTCAAACGCGGGTATTATTGAATACGGCGGGGCCATTTGCGCTGTATGGTGATGCGATCGTCGATGCTTGCGTCCGTTACCATACCCATTATGTCGACATAACAGGCGAAACGCCGTGGGTAAAGGGACTAATCGATCGACATCATCTGCAAGCTGCCACCGATGGGACGCGGATTATCCCCTGTTGTGGCTTTGATTCTGTCCCTGCCGATTTAGGTGCCTATCTACTGGTGCGTTATCTCCAGCGCGAACTGGGTAACAACTGTACCCATATTAAGGCTTATTATCAGTTGGCTGGTGGTGTTAATGGCGGTACGCTGGCTAGTGGTTTAAATATTTACGATCGTGGTGAACTAGATCTAGTTAGCAATCCGTTCCTCCTCAATCCGCCGGAATCTGTCCCTACAGATATAGACAGACATCGCGATCCTACTTCGCCTCAATACGATGCCGAAATGGATACTTGGGTTGCGCCATTTTATATGGGTGTAGTCAATACGCGCATCGTCCGCCGCACTTGGGCTTTATTCGATCGATGGCAAGAATCTTATGGTACGGATTTTAGCTACCAGGAATACTTAAAATTCGATCCGCCGTGGGCAAGGCTGCGGGCTGCGGTAGTGGTGGGGAGTATGGCTTTAATTGGTGGCGCGATCGCGATACCGCCCCTGCGCTCTCTCCTCGAATCGACGCTCCCCCAAGTTGGGAGCGGCCCGACAGAACAAACGATGAATGAAGGTTGGTTTCGGTGCGAACTGTTGGGATGGGGCAGCCAGGGGCAACGGGTGCGGGGGCTGATTGCCGATGTGGGCGATCCTGGCAATCGCGCTACGGTGAAGTTTGTGTGTGAATCGGCATTGTGTTTGGCTGTGGATTTTGACAGGTTGCCAGGAGGGGCGCAGCGGGGTGGGATTTTGACTCCCGCGACTGGATTGGGAGATGTGTTGGTAGAACGGTTAAAGCAGGCAGGAATGCGATTAGAAGTTGAGACGATCTGATGAGATCGATAGTCATAGAATCCTTCAGGTTGAGCAGTTGGAGACACTACAGATAGCAGACCCAAATAGTTCGTCGTTGGCGTAGCTCCTGAATCCGATCGTCGAGACAGGACACATCAAGTCGATTTCGCTTGGTCATTTTATATTGTCAAATTTCCTGTAGAGGCGTGGCTTTATGCCCGCCCTCAACCATCCTAGCTTCGCACTAGCAGGGCACCCACAAGCGTCGTGTTTAGGCGGGGGAACCCCCACATAAAACCCACATTCCGCTAGTCAAGGCGATTCTCCAGGGGAGAGGCTTCGCCAACGAAAAATAATTAAAACTAAGCCATTGGATCGTAGCGATTGTATTCTCAATAGGACAGGGCTATTGAAAATATGCTGGCGATCGCTAAAAAGAGGTTAAATCACTAGAATGGTTGATGAGAGACGATTCTAGCTCTTATTATTTTTTAGCCGATTGAACTAGCGGAATGTGGGCCCAAACTAATTCAATATCTCAAAAACAAAGAAGGAGCAATTCATAAATTACCCCTACAATAATTTCTGATGTTGCCAATTTAAGGTATGGTTTTGTACTTGCAAAACCCAAGTCCCCAAGTCACCCTCTCTCATACATCAATTCAGCACCGCCTAATTTCTTACTGCTGACTACCGCATTCGGGACAGAACTTATGAGTGATGGTATGAATCGTCCCGCAACTACGACAATGAATCGATAATGCCCCCGATTGCGATCGTTTGGGTTTAGCTAGTCCCAACATCTCAGCGTTGGATTTACCTGCTGCTACCATGGGGTAACAGTTTTCATTCCGCTTGACTTGAGCATTGAGTAAAACGGGGCCATTGTGAGCTAACATGGCAGCGATCGCGGCTGGTAAGTCTTCCCGACTATTGACGGTCATCCCCTTAATCCCATAAGCCTGCGCTAACAGCATGAAATCGGGCTGGGAGGGTGCCATTTCCGAAGAAGAGTAGTTTTCCTCATAAAAAGCTTCTTGCCACTGTCTGACCATTCCTTGCCAGCCATTATTGATAATGACGATTTTGACGCACAAGCCGTATTGTTTGAGCGTCCCGAGTTCCTGAAGATTCATCTGGAAACTGGCATCGCCGCTGATACAGATCACTTGCTCGTGGGGGAGTGCCATCTGCGCGCCCATTGCTGCGGGTACGCCAAATCCCATCGTCCCCAATCCAGCACTAGAAATCCAGTGGCGGGGGAGGTTATTGAGGAATTGAGCCGCCCACATTTGATGTTGACCGACATCGGTGGTGTAGTAAGCATCTGGGGCTTGACGACGACATTCGACGATGACTTCTTGGGGTGCGAGTAAGCCCTCGTAGCTGGGTGCAACGAGGGGATTGTCTACGCGCCAACCATCGATCGTTTCCAGCCAAACTCTAGTCTGTTCGGGGTTTCGCCCTAAACCTAGTTCGTGTACTCGCTGGAGCAGTTGAATTAGGACTTGTTTGATATCGCCGACGATGGGGACATCTGGGGTGCGATTTTTGCCGACTTCGGCGGGATCGATGTCGATGTGGATTACCTTGGCATCTGAGGCAAATTCTTCGAGTTTACCCGTGACTCGATCGTCAAATCTCGCGCCGACAGCGATGAGTAGATCGCAATCAGTTACTGCCCAATTAGCATAGGCTGTGCCGTGCATTCCCAGCATCCCGACCGAGAGGGGATGAATTTCATTAAAGGCACCTTTCCCCATCAGGGTAGTAGTAACGGGGATTTGGAATAGTTCGGCGAGTTGCTGGACTTGTTCGTGAGCACTAGCCGAAATTGTGCCGCCACCAATGTAGAGTAGTGGTTGACGACTTTTGGCGATCAGTTGGACTGCTTGGTTGATTTGGCGAGGATTGCCGCGTACTGTGGGCTTGTAGCCAGGTAATTTGACGCTACCAGGTGCGACGGGGGTATAGTCGCACAATTTCGCACCGATATCCTTGGGGATGTCGATCAAGACGACCCCAGGACGACCGGAAGCGGCGATGTAGAATGCTTCTGCGACGATTCGCGCCATGTCTGCTGGGTCGCGGACGACGTAGGAATGTTTGACGATGGGCAGTGTAATCCCGTAGATATCTGTTTCCTGAAAGGCATCGGTACCAATCACGTAGCTAGGTACTTGTCCGGTGACAACTACCAACGGAATTGAGTCCATTTGGGCGGTGGCGATACCTGTAACGAGGTTTGTAGCTCCAGGGCCAGAAGTAGCAAAACACACGCCTACGTGTCCTGTAGCGCGGGCATAGCCATCAGCGGCATGAGCGGCACCCTGTTCGTGACGCACAAGGATATGTTTGACTTTACCTGCGGCTTCAAATCGATAAATTTCGTCATAGATGGGGAGGATCGCCCCACCCGGATAGCCGAAGATATGTTCGACACCATGACGATGGAGACTATCGAGCAGAGCGTAGGCACCAGTCTGACGTTGAGGTGTTGCGGTGACGATTGGCGATGATTGGGTAGTTGCTACTTCGATGACACGTTGAGAGACCACAAATAAACCTCGTAATAGAATTAAATATATATTTTTAGCTACTGGACTGGCGATGAGTTGTGTTGATACTGAGATTTGGATGCCAAGTTACCGCAGGATATGAGCTAATTGTCTACGATCTATCGGCTGTCGATCGACGATCGATAGATATATTTATTTTAGGCTGGCAAGATTCAATTCTCCAAGGGAAATTTGGGTGGGAATGTCCGAAAGTTGCGATCGTGTGTGGTGGATGGTGGATGGCGCGCGCTCCGTCTATGCCTACGGCAGGCTTACGCCAACGACACGCCTCGCTTCGTATCTCCGATTGTTCGATCGCCGCAATTTACACGGACGCTTTTAACAACCTGAGTTCGATGAGACATAGCCTCCTCAAACTTAGACAGGACAACAAATATAGGTGTTAAGCCGATTTCATCTAAATTTTGAAATGGTAAAACTGACCATTAAAAGGATTAATAGTTGAAAATATTAAGTTAAATTA
>NZ_JBGSQZ010000089.1:0-8730 GCF_041737865.1 Chamaesiphon sp. | reverse complement strand
AGAATGAGATCTTTGAAGGAATACAAGAAAAGCTTAGAAAACCATAACTTACAATGAATATTGCCAGTTTTAATAACTCCGTCCATCGATTGGTAAGCCAGATTCGCTCGATACCTCATCAATCGATCGAAGGCGCAAAATAGATATTTAGAGTATCGAGCATAAGAAAATAAGTTTGAGGATGTCTGTCAACAGATTGCCAAATCATGCGATCGTTAGCTTGCCACTCTACCAGCCAAACGCTCCTGAATTTGCATTTGAAAACTAGCCGCCACCTCCTCAATTTCCTCTGAAGACATCACATTTCCAAACTGCTCGTTTAGAAGATCGATAAACTTATTGTGACTGCCTGGATATAGGGCTAGCTCCATTACCTTATCCAAATGAATACCCCAATCAGGCCCCGCGCTGATATCACACCCACACTCTTCCTCTAACTTAGCCATCTCACGGGCTTCCTCTTCAGTAATTTGAAATCTCATAATTTCCTCCATTCCCCTATTTAATTATCCACGTCAATCTCTGTGCGCCGATACCATTCAAAATAAGTCAAATTATCTTTTTCTGCATCCGCACCCCCGTCGATCAGCCCCATCTTGCGATAAAACACCTCGGCATTAGGTAAAGAATGCAATCCTACCAACCCTCCATAATTTAACTCTTCACTGCGGAGCCGCGCAAACCGGAGTAAAGCTCCACCCACTGCTCGAAATCCATTTACATCTGGGTTCAAGCTGCGATTCCACGGTGCTGTTGCCAGTGAATGAACATACACCAGTCGGCGCGTTGGCTCGATCTGCGATCGATAGCCCCGGATCTGAATCAGCATCATTCCCTGAGTCAACTGCTCACATTCGATCGCATAGCCTTCATATAGTCCCATCCCACCAGCTAGATAAATTCGTTGTTTCTGCTCCCAATCCCAATATTGGTCTTCATCTGCTGTGGTTCTCAGTCGTTCCCGCCAGACTATTCTGAAATCATCTAAATGCTTTGTCGTTAACGGAACTAATGACCCTACTACCGAGGCGGCATCTCGTACTCGAATTAACCGCACTTCATCCCCATCGCTGGTCAAATCGCTCATACAGCCAAATCCAAATCACTACAGACCTTCCTGGCGATCGATGCCATCCAACCAGGTAACAGATCGAGATCTTGCAGCAGGTCTTGTTTCACACGATCAGGCAGCTTTGCCCGCATCAAAGCGATCGTATCTGGCGCAGACGCGATCGCTTTATCCAACCATAAAACCGCTGCTACAAACTGACCACCTGGACGATCTGCCCAAGCAATAACCTTTGGACTAACGTGCTGGAGATAAACCTTCCGGTTGCCCACTTGCACCGTTTTAGTCTTACCACTACTGATATAAGAGGGTCTGGCAGGCACGGCATTCGTTAAGCCCAGAGCATTGGCAACTGCGATACCATTGGGCATTAATTGAATCCGATCCCGTCTACTTATAGCTTCGATCGTCGCATCCAGATTCGGTGGTGCAGAACCCTGCAAAATTTTGCTCTGGCGGGGAAAATCATAAAAACCCCGCCCGATTCGCCGCAGCTTGCCACTGACAACCAATCTAGATAATGCTCGATCGATTGCCGCACGACTACCCAAATCGAGAAAATCTTTGGGCGTAAATACCCCATTTCCGCGACCCCGCACTCGAACTTTGTCCATAACTCGATCTGCTGTACTCTTGATGGCTACTGAATTAAAGCGATTTTTTCTGTCAGAATAATACCGTATTTTATAAGCAGTGGCAAGCGTGTAATTACGGTCTATTTGCTATCTAAGCTATCATTTTGGTCACTTTAGCCTATGGTCGTGGGCATATTAAGACTACATCGCTACAAGAAGCCTCCCATGCTCGACATCTTCGCCCTCCGCAACCAAATTATCGACGACTATCACCGCTACATCGATAGTTTTCTCAATATCCGCGATCGCAAGGTCAAAGCATTTGTCGATGAAGAATTAGACAAGGGCGAACTATGGAAAGATCCCCTGATTCAACTAAACCCAGCCTATCAAAGGGGCGCAAGTATTAGTGAATTGATTGCCCAGAATATCCTCCATCCTGACTGTAGTAAGTACTTCCAGAACTTCCAATTTTATCAGCACCAAGCTCAAGCATTCGTCGCTGCCCAAAGTCAAAAGCCTTATGTTCTCACCACCGGAACGGGTTCGGGCAAAAGTTTGAGCTATGTCGTCCCGATTATCGATGATATCCTCCGCAACCCAGAGATTAAGGGCGTGCGGGCGATTCTAGTCTATCCGATGAATGCCCTGATTAACTCCCAAAAAGAGGAGTTCGATAAATTCCTCAAAAAAGTTGCCAATTCTCCCATCCGTGTCGAACAATATACCGGACAAGAAAAGACAGAACGCAAAATCGAGATTCAAAATAATCCACCCCAGATTATCTTGACTAATTATGTGATGTTGGAACTGATGCTGACTCGCGTCCATGAAGCCAAATTCGTTGAGTCACCAGATCTAAAATTTCTAGTCCTCGACGAACTCCATACCTATCGGGGGAGACAGGGTGCAGATGTCGCCATGCTGGTGCGGAAGCTCAGACAGCGAAGCGGACGAGATCTGCTCTGTATCGGTACTTCAGCCACGATGTCTACCGAAGGAGATCGGGAGAATCGCCGTCAAACTGTGGCGGGTGTAGCGAGTAAACTATTTGGGATGGAGGTGACAACGGAGAATGTCATTGATGAAACCTTAGTACGAGCAATTAAACGCCCTGAACTAACAGCTCAAGAGTTGCGGGATTGTATCTTAGCTGGCTTACCAGCAGAGAAAGATCGCACTTTAGATGGATTCCAAGCCTATCCCCTTAGTGCCTGGATAGAGATGAATTTTGGACTAGAGAACAAACCCTCTGGATTGGAACGCCGTCAACCGATTTCTCTCAAGGAAGGAGCAGAGCAATTAGCGGAAATTACCCAGTTATCGATCGAGAAATGTACCAAAGTCCTCCAAGAGATGTTTCTCTGGGGTAGTAAAACTAAAGGATTAGCATTCCGACTCCATCAATTTATCGCCCAAGGGGGTAGTGTCTACTCAACTTTAGAACCGAAAGACAAGCGGTTTTTAACCTTAGAAGGGCAATATACAACGACTAACGATCGACTCCTATATCCGCTAGTTTTCTGTCGGGAATGCGGTCAAGATTATTATGTGGTTAAGTTCGATCGAGATAGAGAATTAATTACACCATTGCTGCCTAACTCGATCGATGCTGATGATGATACGGCAGATATTCCAGAAGGCTATCTCACCCTCGACGAGGCAGACTTATGGAGTGCAGAACATCTCGATAGTTTGCCAGATAACTGGTTTAAGGAAACCAAGAGAGATGGACGAGTATTAAAGAAAGAACACGAAAAATATAACCCGCAGCAATTATTTGTGTATCCTAATGGGACGATTGCTCTAACTGGAGTCGGAAATGGTGAAAAACCTACACCTTGTTGGTTTATTCCCCGTCCATTTAAGATTTGTCTAAACTGTAAAGTCGTCCACAACGGACGCAAAAATGAATTTACCAAGCTCTCTCGTCTGAGTAGTGAAGGGAGAAGTACTGCAACTACCTTATTATCGATTTCCACCGTCAGCAAACTCAAAGCATCTCTCCCTTCAGATTCAACCGCTGCCAAAGTTCTCAGCTTTACCGATAACCGTCAAGATGCTTCCCTTCAAGCCGGACATTTTAATGATTTCGTTCAAACTTCCTTCCTCAGAGCGAGTTTGTATGGAGCATTAAAAACAGCAGGAGCACTAGATCAGAGCCAGTTAGCGGCGGCGGTGGTCAAACAGATGAGTTTAGCTCAAGCAGATTATGCCGAACAACCTGCTGAGTTTGGGGTTGGTAAGAAGAGAAATGAAGAGGCTTTCACTCAATTAATTGAATATCGATTGTACGAGGATTTACGACGCGGTTGGCGAATTGTTCAGCCTAATTTAGAGCAGTGTGGGTTATTGCAGATCGATTATTTAGATCTAGATTTGGCTTGTGCGAATACAGATCTATGGTCTAAACATGCCGATTCAATTCTACTTAAAGCCACACCGGAGGAACGATACCGAGCAATTTTACCGCTCCTTAATCTACTCCGTAAAGAACTCGCGATCGATGCTAAATTTCTCCAAGCTGAGGGAATTGAAGAACTCAAACGCAAGGTCAATCAAGCCCTGAAAGAACCGTGGACGATCGGTGAAACAGAAAATCTCCCCTCAGCATCGTGGGCGAGTCTGACTAAAGGCGAACCGAAAGATCGAACTAAAAATAAAGTTAAGTTAACAGCTACCAGTAAAATCGGTAAATTCCTGCGCTCTCCCGCTGCTTGGTCGTGGTTGAATGAGACACTAAAAACTGATGTTTACGATCGACTAATCCATAATTTAATTAATGCTCTGTGCGATTCTGGCTATCTCACTCAAGAAGGTACTGATGTCCAACTACGAAGTGATTCGATTGTTTGGCAAGGTTGTAAGCTCGGATCGATCGCACCAGATTTATTAGAGAATAGATATTCAGCTACAGAACAGGTGGAATCTCGCCCAGTTAACAAATTCTTCCAAAAATTCTACATCGAAACTGCTGCCCAAATTCGCCACATGCGCGGGCGCGAACATACCGGACAAGTCCCCAATTATCTCCGCCAAGAACGGGAAGAGGAGTTCCGCCAAGGTAAACTCGCCACCCTCTTCTGTTCCCCCACGATGGAACTCGGCATCGATATTTCCGACTTGAGCGTAGTGCATCTGCGAAATGTCCCGCCATCACCTGCAAACTACGCCCAACGCAGCGGTAGAGCCGGAAGAAGTGGACAAGAAGCAATGGTAATCACCTACGCCGCCGCAGGGAGCGGACACGACCAATATTTCTATCGCCATCAAGCTGCAATGGTCGCCGGAGCGGTTGCGCCACCAAAGTTAGAATTAGCCAATCAAGATCTGATTAAATCGCACATCTACTCAGTCTGGCTGGGTTTAGCTGGGGTGCAATTTGGCGATTCGATGAATCAAATCCTCGATCTCGAACAACCCAAATACCCACTCAAAGTAGATCTCCACGCTCAGTTAGAGCGAATGGCGCAACCCATATTCCACCACAATTGCGTCAACGCCACTCGATCGATCCTCTCCGATACTTTTTGTCAAACCGATCTAAATCGCGTCTCCTGGTATAGTCCAGAGTGGTTAGAGCGAACGATTAGCAATGCCTTAACTGAGTTTGACAATTCATGCGATCGCTGGCGAAAGCTCTATGATGATGCTGTCACCCAGATGGCTGAGGCGCAACGAATTCTCCAGAAAGTCACGGCTGGAAATGAAGCTAAAGAGGAGAAAAATCGGGCAGATCGATCGTTCCAAGAAGCCAAGCACCAAATCGATCTCCTTGTTGGACAAGGTGCGGGTAAAAACAATAGCCAGTTTGAATTCTATCCCTATCGCTATTTCGCCTCCCAAGGATTTCTTCCTGGGTTCAATTTCCCCCGTCTCCCGATCTATACATACCTGCCTAATGGCAAAGATCGTGGCGAATACATTTCTCGTCCCCGTCATTTAGCGATTCGAGAAATGGCTCCTCAAAATATCCTTTATCACGAGGGGAATAAGTTTAAAGTCGATCGCACCAAACGCTATACCCAAGGCATTGACAGCCGTTATCAGACCCTAGTTATTTGCGATCGCTGTGGCTATTTTCATCCTAAATTAATCGATGTCTGTGAGAACTGCGGCAATAAACCAACTAGCGATCGCAGTGGCAAACCCGCTGTAATCATGAGAGCATTGGAAATGGACACAATGTTCGCCAGACGCAAGGAGCGAATTACTTGCGACGAGGAAGATCGCCTCAAAAATGGTTATCAAATTAGCACCTGTTTCCAGTTCACCGAGGGACGAAAAGAAGTAGCTACCGTTATCGCCGCTGACGGCACACCATTACTCCGACTTACCTATGGCGAAACTGCCAACATCATGCGAATCAATCGCGGTTTGCGAAGTGAACAAGGCAATGGTTTCAGACTCGATCCTACCAGCGGACAATGGGAACCAACCATGAATAAGACCGATCCTCAGACGAATATTCAAACTGATGTTCATTTGACAGTCAAAGCGACTACTAATCTGCTGTCGATCGAACCATTAGATCTACCAGCAGAGCATAAAGAGTCATTCATTACTACCTTTCAATATGCCTTAGAGCGACCGCTTATTATTCTGGGAAGCCGCTGAAGGTGGTGCAGGAGTCCTCTCCCAAATCCTCGAAGATCCCCAATCTTTCCAAAAGTTAGCGGATTCAGCACGGGAAATCTGCCACTTTATCGAACACAAAGACAGTTGCGCTCAAGCTTGTTATGAATGCTTACTCTCTTACGGCAATCAATGGGATCATCCGCTATTAAATCGCCATACAATTAGCGACTTCTTGACTCAATTGCGCGGGAGTAAATTAGAGCAGCACTCGATCGGATTATCCCGCGAAGAGCAATATCAACAACTATTAGCCCAAACCGATCCCAATTCTGAGTTTGAACGGGTGGTATTAACAGCGATGTTCGATCGAGGATTGAAGTTACCCGATACCGCTCAAATGTATATTCCTGAAGCTAATTGCAAACCAGATTTTGTCTACAACAACGGTGTCAAAATTGCGATCTTCTGCGATGGTTCGGTTCACGATTCACCAGAGCGAAGACGACAAGATAAGATCGATCGGGATAATTTGCAGTATGTAGTCGGGTACTCAGTACTATCGATCGGGTATAGAGGGGGTTTACAGCTTGGATTGCAGGAGTTGGCAGCTATATTGGGGTGATTGATTCGATCGCAATACTCTCTTCCCGTTCTAAGACTATAGATTAACGTTTTTTCTATAACCTCTGTGCTTTCTGCGCCTCGGCGGTTAAAAAATAATCTGTAGACAGTAATGGAATCCAGGCATTATCTATACTCTTTTGGCGGGAAGGAAGTAACACAAAATTAATCCCTCCTAACTTGCATTGGGGAGGGAGAGATTAGAAGGAATCGCTTTTGATTGTTGGGACTACAGTTATTTGAACAGAAACTCTTGTTTGGCTTGGAGTTGGGATATAAGGCAGCAATTTTATTTTGATTGGATTTAATATAATCTAGTAATCGACTTTGGTTGATTTTTGATTGCTTCATTAATTCATCCAGTTCAGGAGCAACAGCACAGCCACCATGAATTATGGATTCTAGAATGTCTTTGTGGCTAGCAGATTTAACACATGAGAAGCTAATTGTCTGAACGTTTCCATTTTTCAAATTAAAAGTAAATTCAATATCGGCTCCTTTTTCGCTAAATGCAGTTAGCGTTAGCCCGCTAAAAGGAAGAGCAATTTTATTGTTGCAGAATGGAAAAATACCATCTAGACCTCTAATACCTGCTTTAGAGACAAAGAGATAAACTAGTCCTTGTCCTAATGATGGTGTCCATTTTCTTTCCCCATTTTGAGCTTGAATCGAGGCAGAGGCTAGATCGATCGTTCCATCAGTCAAAGATATACTAGTTGATTGCGATCCTTCAATTAGCTTGATGTTGTTGACTACTGGATAATTTCCATCCTCAGAGCTAGGCTTTTGATTAGTATAGAACTCATCAATTTTCCCTTTGCCTTTATCTACTAAGCTTTTAACTCGATCGTCATTTTTTACTTCCTCAAGTTTTTCTTGAGCCTGTTTAACCACACCACTTACTTTTTCTCGTAATTACTCATCATTTTGGATTTCTGTTATTTTCTGCTGCGCTTTATCAGCGAACGACTTAAATTTACCTGCAAAGTCAACCATACAAAGCCTCAATAACAAAAGAACAGATTTCTAGTAACCACCTATCTATGTTTCCCCGAACGGAGTTCGGTCTAACATCTTGATACAAGTATCTACATCATTTAGCTCTCCTATAACCCCAAAATTCCCAACTCCTTTCACCCAGAACAAGCAGACTTAGCCGCTGCGATTCGGGCAGTGATCGATCGAGTCGTTGAGGCTTAGAGTCGATCGATCGGTTGAGACCGCTACCAGCCTAAGAATATGTCAAAATAAGATTATCCAATCCCCACGGATGAGAGTCTATGTTACCCATCAAACAACAACTCTTAGAAGCCATTGAAGCGGCCCCTGATGAAGTACTAGCGCAAACCCTATACTTCCTCACCAGCCTCTCCACCTCAGCAAACAAACCCACTACCACAACCAGTAAACTCGATCGCTTCTTAGAATTTCTGCAAGCTGAAGGATTCTACGAAGATGAACATATCCAAGAAGGTATGACTGAGATCGCAACGGCACACAGTTCATCAAAACTCATTTCCGGCTCTTCTCTTTGACAAGATTGTCAATCCTGTCTCAGTTCGTTTGCAAAAACCTCACTGAAAATTTTCAGAGAATTTTTTTAACAACGCCTTCCGCTCTCGCCCCAATCGCGAAAATAGCCCTCTCACCGCCTTCGATCGCAATCCATGTTTAAGTGAGTTTCGCGCTGCTTTTGCCTTTCCTACCGCGCTTGTTGGCCCCGTCGATCGTTCCCACGGACGCTGGTGGTAGATCGATAACTTCATTCGATCGCTCTGTTGTTTCCGTGCTTCCAAAGTCCACCGTGGCATAAGGTTGATTCTCCAATTGTTTCTGTAGTTCTTCAGTCTTGATGGCTAATTGATTTACTTGTTGTGCGATCGCATT
>NZ_JBGSQZ010000076.1:0-8955 GCF_041737865.1 Chamaesiphon sp. | reverse complement strand
CTAAACCGTCGGGAAACCCGACGAGCGCGCATCCGCTTTTTTTTAGTTCTCTCTCCGCTATGCGGCTAAATATACCCTTAACTTGTTGTGGAGTTAGTTGTTCTTGGCTACTAACTTGCTCGACAGTTAACTGTTTAACTTGTGAATAAATATAATCTTCATATCTACTCTTAATCCTTGAAATACCCATCCTGCTTTGAGCCAAGATTTAATTAATCTTGCCAAGGTTGGAAAGGTTCCCAATTTCTTGATTAGGTATTTGTGATCGATACGGTCGAAGCATTTGGCGATATCAGCATCAAGAACATATTTGCTCCTGTATCTGATTCCGTTGAAGATCGCTTCTATAGCATCGTGGGCAGAGCGGCCAGAACGAAACCCATAACTATTCGGTTTTTGAACTTTGGGGATGCTGATGAAATAACAGGTATATTCCACCCTCTGACTTTTGCCTTTTGGCTCCAGTGTTCTACCTGATTGGGTAATCAGCCTTTACACTGGTTATTCCTGATGAAGGTTTAATGAGATTCCTGTTCGTCAGCATGGGTACTTGCTTGCCCATAACCACTTTAGGCTAGTAGTTAGAGGGGCTTTTATTCCCGCTTTGCGGATTGAGGACTAGTCGCTACCGCAGGGAATATGCTGTCACCTGAGCATCCGCAGGGGATGGGCTTTCACCATCATTGATATGGAATTGTCACAACTAATAGACTTTTATGTCTATGGTTGGCTAGCCGTCCCTACTTTGTGTAATTCACAAGTATTTAGACTAAACGAATCACACACCAGTCCTGAATCCGTAGCTACGTTCATGGAATGTTGCTTCGTGCGCTGGTTCGAGGGCGTATTTTGCGAGGCACTGCCAAGCTCTATCCGCTATTGTGGGCACTTTGAGCATTCTTATAGTTCCGTCCTTTTTAAGGATGGGAATTTCTCGTAGCCTTTGGTGCTTCCAGTTGGTGTGATTTTTGTTTAGCTCGGTAGCTAATGCAAATCGTTTCTCAAATGAGAGGGATTTTTTGCCGTCAACACCAGCCGTCTTTTTGCCAGCATTTAACTGCGTTACCTGCCGAATGGCTAGTAATTTAGCTGATTGAGATTTTAGAATCAGTTTCTGCAAAGACCGCGCTTTTTGCTTGTCTCCAGCTCGAACTGCTTTTTACACGCGCTTCTGTAGGCGAAAGAGAGTTTTCTGAAATTTCTTCCAGGGTAATCTCCTCCAGGATTCACTAGTCGTTAAACTGTGGCTAATCATGCTCTGCAAATGGTTTGTGTATTCTGAATACCTTTTGGCAATTACACCAAATCCTACCCGCGTCTGAGGAGTTAGCCCTCTCGTCTGGATTACCATAAATGCGACCACTTACAGACCTCAGACACGTTTTTATTCGGTCCATCCGATCGATTGATTGTCCCTTTAGATGTAGCCATTTCAACCGCCAGAACCCCATACTCATAACGCTACTCAATTAAAATGCGGCGGGATACTAATCTCTGGCGAGGTCAGACATAGGAATTGCGTCTGCCTCCAGGTAGGTTGCTTTTCTAGGCTCGGTTTCATCATGGGGACTCCTCGTTAGCCGCAGTGTCCAGTGCAATTCTGGCCTGATTCAGCCCTGTTCCCAGCTTCACTCTACAGAATTCCGAGTCTGTTCAGTGTGGGCAGGTAGAGAGTCATCTCTGAGTTTGAGAGGAGGGACTTACACCGTGATTTATACCTCAACGAATCGCACTAATTGCCCTGGTGCGTTACGGCTGACGCCTAACACACCCTACACAAAAATGAGCTAATAATTTAGGATCGCTATATCTACCCACCACTGATTTAATTGTGACTCACTACCAAAAACTCCTTACCATTCCGAGTACTCCCAAATCCTTCGTCAAAATTACCTCACAGATCGAGGATATCGTGACAAAATCAGGAATTATCACCGGATTATGTACCCTCTTTCTCCGGCATACTTCTGCTAGTTTAGTGATTCAAGAAAACGCCGATCCCGACGTATTAATCGATCTGGCTAACTTTCTGGCGAAACTAGTTCCCGAAGATGGCAAATACATCCATTCCGCTGAAGGTAAGGATGATATGCCAGCACACATCCGTACTGTGCTTACCCATACCTCCGAACAAATTCCGATTATGCAGGGTAAATTAGTCTTAGGTACATGGCAAGGAATTTATCTGTGGGAACACCGCCAACATCGCTACAATCGTGAGTTAGTCGTTCATATTAGTGGCGATTAAATATTGTAGTTTTAGTCTGAAAAAAGTCTCTCCATCTGGCTATGAACTAATTCTAATTGTTCCCTGAGTGGAGCTAAGTTGTAGCCTAATTCGACCGCTTTATTACTATCTAGGGAAACATCAGCCGCACGCGGAGCCGCCATTAGTAAATCCCGCCGAGAGATCGGATCCAATAGTGACAAGTCAAACTCAAACACTTGAGCCAGCAACCTGCCAAATTCATAACGAGAAACACGCTCATTTCCGCCCAAATTTAGGATTCCTGGAGATGTTTCCAATGCCATTAATAAGCCTTGAGCGGCAGTTGTGGCACTTACTGGCGTCCGAAATTCGTCTGTAAATAACTGTAAACTTTGGTGCGAACGTAATGCACTCATCCACGGCTGAATAAAACTGGTAGCTGTGGGTGGTGATATTCCAAACATCAAAGGCATTCGACAGATAGCAGCCTGTGGATAAGCAGTGAAAATATCTCGTTCGGCGGCTACTTTTTGTTCCCCATAGATATTGATTGGTGAGACTGGATCTGTCTCTAAATAAGGTGGCTGAGTCCCATCAAATACTAGATCTGTGGATGTAAATACAAAGGGAATTTTTGCAGCCGCACAAATCTGAGCTAATTGCGCGGACGCGGTGACATTAATTTGGTAAGATTGGTCTGGATGAGACTGACAAAAGTTAGGGCTAGACGCAGCCGCAGTATGAATGACAGCATCTGGAGCGATGCGATCGATCTCAAATTTAACTCGATCGAGATTAGTCAGATCGATCCGAGCTAATTTGGTACCTGAAATCTCGATCGGATGTCGATCGTAAGTCCCATACACTTCCCACTCAGATCGAGCGAGTTGACACAAATTCCAGCCCAAAAAGCCACTAGCTCCAGTAATTAGTAGTCTCTGCATAGTTACAAGAATGTCAGATGATGTGTCTCACAAATATTGGGTATCGATCGGGACTCTGTACCTTCGATGGCGTGCTTTCCACCCTAGGGGAGTCAATTCCATTATCTATCATAAACTTCTTAGACACCTGCCCAGAGAGGCTTCTAGATGGCGCATCATCGATAATTTTGCTACCCTGACTACTGTAGTTGCAGCCCTGCTTAGAGGACTAAAGGTTGAAGCTAGCTGATGCCTTGTACCGCTCTACATGAGCTATGAACATTGACGTGGCAAGAATTAGACAATTGTAGGTTCGGTTATCGCACCAGTATTACCTAGTTTATAGTTTTGTATACTAATGTTAAGAACTGTTTAGTTCTTTTAGTCAAAAAAGTTAAGATAATATGGAATAACGTAACGAAAGTTAACTTTATCAGTCAATAATTATCAGAATACAGATTAATCGAGTAGGAGACAACTTCAAAACGTGAGTCAGCAACAACTTGCCCAACTGCGGCGTTACGATCCCCAAGCAATTTCTAGTTATTACAATAGACGTCTGTGGTTAGTTATTTGGCGGGCACTAACGATTGTCTGGTTGTTTGCAGGATTCTCAATTGGCTTACTACTCGATCGATCGGTTGGCAACATTGAAGTAAATAAGAATCTACGGGCGAATCAACTCCGCGAAATTCTCACCCAATTAGGGCCTACGTTCATCAAAGTCGGACAATCACTCTCAACTCGTCCCGATTTAGTCAAAAAAGAATTTCTAGAAGAACTGATCAAATTACAAGATCAACTACCACCTTTTGATAATGAGTTGGCGATGCAAATCATCGAATCTCAACTCAAGCGATCGGTAGAAGAATTATACAAAGAAATCTCCCCTCGTCCAGTTGCCGCAGCCAGTCTGGGACAAGTTTATAAAGCGAGACTGTACAGTGGCGAAGAGGTTGCTGTCAAAGTCCAAAGACCGAATCTGTTACCAATCATCACCCGCGATCTGTACTTGTTGCGATGGGCTGCTACTTGGATTAAACCCTTTTTACCACTAAATTTAGGTGACAATCTGACGATAGTTGTCGATGAATTTGGGACTAAGTTATTTGAAGAAATTGACTACGAGAATGAAGGGCGAAATGCCGAGAAATTTGCGGCTAATTTCCAAGACGATCCTGGGGTTAAAGTCCCATCAATTTATTGGAGATATACCAGTCGCACTGTACTGACTCTAGAGTGGATTGATGGAATTAAACTAACAGATCTAGATGGAATTAGAAGGGCTGGACTCGATCGAGATAAATTAATCAAGGCTGGTGTATCATCTGGTTTGAGACAGTTATTAGAATTTGGTTTCTTCCACGCCGATCCGCATCCTGGGAATCTATTTGCATTAGCTGATGGACGGATGGCATTTATTGATTTTGGGATGATGGATCAACTTACCCAACATACTAAAGAGACGATCGCGGGTTCCGTCGTTCACTTAATTAATAAAGACTACCTCGCCCTAACTGATGATTTTGTCAAGCTGGGATTCTTAACTCCTGATATTGATATTTCACCAATCATTCCAGCTCTAGAGCGCGTACTGGGTAATGCGATCGGCGAAAGTGTCAGTAACTTCAACTTCAAAACTATCACCGATGAATTTTCGGAATTGATGTTTGTGTATCCCTTTCGCATTCCCGCCCAATTTTCCTTAATTATCCGCTCTCTTGTCACCCAAGAAGGTGTAGCCCTCAGTCTCAATCCAGAATTCAAGATTGTGGAAATCGGCTATCCTTATGTCGCTCAAAGACTGCTCAATGGTGAAACACCAGAAATGCGTCGTCGGCTGATAGAAGTTATCGTCAAAGACGGTAAAATCCAGTGGCAACGATTGGAAAACATGATCGGTATTGCGCGTAGTGACAACAATTTCGATCTCCTACCTACCGCACAATTAGGGTTACAATTCCTGATGTCTGCTGAAGGACGATCGTTACGCAACCAAATTGTCATGGCACTGACAGAAGACAATCGCCTTCATGTCACGGAGGTTCGACAATTGTGGGATCTAGTCAAGGACGAGTTAGAACCAGCTAAACTTTTTAATATTGCGATCGGTGCCCTAGCTGAAAGCGTTCCCAAAGCACTGGGCAACTTCTCGACAGTAGGTATCAACTCCTTCTTCAGTTCCCCCATCAACAATCGCAAGTAATCAAATTTGAGGTGATTGAGCGGGATATAGATCGCCATTTTAATATCCCCTTCACCTCTCACCTTCACGGCTAATTCAATGTCAGATCTAGTTTTATTTTGGCATCGCCGCGACTTGCGAATCTCCGATAGCATTGGTTTAGCGCAAGCAAGTCATACCAATGCTAGAGTCATCGGCGTATTTTGTTTCGATCGATCGATCTTGTCAATGAATGTCGCTCCAGCTAGAGTTGCTTATCTAGTCGGCTCTCTCAAAGCCCTCGCCCAAGATTATCAGCAAGCTGGAAGTCAATTATTATTTCTTGATGGCAATCCGATCGAGAAAATCCCTCAGTTAGCCACTACCCTGAGTGCTAAAGCAGTATACTGGCATTACGATGTCGAACCCTATGCCAAAATACGCGACGATCGAGTCACCGCAGCCTTAACTGCCCAAAATATCGAAATCCATCTCAATTGGGATCAGCTCCTCCACGATCCAACGACAATTAGAACTGGCAGCAAACAGCCCTACACCGTCTACACACCCTTCTGGCGGAACTGGAGTAGTCAACCAAAACCAGAGCCAGTCGAGGTAAAACTGCCCCAGAGTGAATTAACTCCCGTCGAAAAACAAGCTCTTACCCAAATACCGACGATCGATCTACCCACCGCCGCCGATTTAGGCTTTATTTGGGATAGTCCCCTTGCCCAAGCACCAGGTACGAGTGCAGCAGCGCAAATATTAGCAGAATTCTGCGATCGATCGATCTCCGAGTACGACGAACAGCGTAATTATCCCGCAGCCTCTGGAACATCTAGCATGAGTGCCGCCATGAAATTTGGGACGATTGGAGTCCGTACCGTTTGGGCGGCGACAACTGCGGCGATGGCGGCAGCTAGAAGTGATGAAGCCCGTGCAGGGATTACCACTTGGCAACAAGAAATAGCATGGCGAGAGTTTTATCAACAGGCAATGTATCATTTCCCCAGCCTAGCCCAGGGGGCTTACCGCGAACCCTTTAAGAACTTTCCGTGGCGCAACGATCGAAATCAGTTTGACGCGTGGTGTAAGGGCGAAACGGGCTATCCGATCGTCGATGCAGCCATGCGCCAACTCAATCAAACCGGATGGATGCACAATCGCTGTCGGATGATTGTTGCTAGTTTCCTCACCAAAGATTTGATTATTAATTGGCAATGGGGCGAGCAGTACTTCATGGAGCGTCTGATCGACGGAGATTTATCCTCAAATAATGGCGGTTGGCAATGGAGCGCGTCGAGTGGGATGGATCCTAAACCATTGCGGATTTTTAACCCCTATACCCAAGCCCAAAAGTTCGATCGAGATGCCGATTATATTCGTGAGTGGGTGCCAGAATTAAAGTCTATAGATACAAAGCTGATTCTCAGTGGGGATATTTTACCCCTGACTCGCCATCGTGTGGGCTATCCACTGCCGATCGTCGATCATAGTGTGCAACAGCGATTATTCAAGCAATTGTATGCTAGCGTCAAAGGCTAAGATTTAGCACTATAAATATTTGATCGTGAAAAATTTTACGGCAATCGTCGAACATGATGCTGAAACTCAGCTATATGTGGGTTATGTCCCAGGATTTGCCGGAGCACATTCTCAAGCAGAAACATTAGACGAATTACAAGAAAATCTTCGCGAAGTCATTGAGATGCTCTTGGAAGATGAAAATTTAGTGGCTGAATATTGAAGAAATATTGGCATCGCAGCAAAAAATACAGTGTGGGAACTGGGGAATTACAATATCTAGACAATGACAGACTGGATCGAAGCGGAAATTACTAAGGTAGTCAATGAATATGGAGAGGTTCCGCCCCTGTGGATAATTTTTCCAGACGAACATCCATATAGTATGTGCTGGCGGATGGGATATGGTGAATCATATGTGGACATCTGGGGCAAGTGGTGGCGAGAGCAACACTTTGATGAAGCCCAACGTATAAACTACTTCCACAGGTGGACTCCGCCGGATGTCTGGCTCAAATGGACGATCGAAGCCATCTGGGAGCTGCGGGCGTGGGAAGATGATGACTTTGACTATACTCCCTATTTCGATCGGCTGTTAGCTCTTGGTTTTGGTGGCAAGGAAGACTACGAAAAAGATCTCAGCGATCCAAAATGGTTTGATGCTGAAGATGATGAGTGATATGTTGCTGTGTAAAATCCCAGAGTTGCTGGGGCATTGATGTGGCAAGATGAGAGGGTTGAATTATATGAATATACTTAGAAATGCAAACGGGCAAAAATTCTATCCTTAGCCACTGGCGACACTGGTTGCAGACTGGAGTAGTTGCAGTGCTATTACTCACTCTATCTGCGGGACTTAGTGCCGCAACTCTACTCCCATCAGGAAACGCAATTACCGACGGACAGGCGATTCTCAGGTATGCACTACCGATCGACAATAAGCCAGTACGGGATCTCCAAGACAGTTTGGAAGATATCTCTAACCATCTCCGAGGAAAACAGTGGAGCACGATTAATAATGATGTTAAGAAAGCTGCTGCGGTATTAAAAAACAAGCAAGCCGAGATCCTCAAGAGTATCCCCGCCGATAGACAAGCCCAAGCACAGACTTCGATCGATGGGATCAAAGCTGATGTGGACGCTCTGGTGATTTCCGCAGATGCTAAGAATAAACCACAGGTGATAGTAGAGCGCGCTCAAGCTTTAGCTAAAATTGGCATTCTGGAAGCTGCAATGGTGACAGGCTTCCCCTACACAGTGCCATCAGAATACAGCAATTTGCCCCAACTCCAAGGTCGCGCCACGATCGCACTCAAAACTACCAAAGGGGATATTAACCTCACTGTAGATGGCTTTAGTGCCCCTGTGACGGCTGGTAACTTTGTCGATCTCGTCAATCGGGGATTTTATAACGATCTAGCATTCACACGAGCAGAAAATGATTATGTCCTCCAAATTGGCGATCCGCCAGGGGAGGAAGTCGGTTTCATCGATCCTCAAACTAAAAAATATCGGGCGGTACCATTGGAAGTGATGGTTAAAGGCGATAAAGAGCCAATGTATGGAGTCACGATGGAAGATGCTGGACGGTTTCGGGAGGAACCAGTGTTACCTTTCTCTTCTTATGGTGCTTTAGCAATGGCACGTCCTGAGAACGATCCTAACGGTGGCTCGTCTCAATTCTTTTTCTTTCTATTCGAGCCAGAATTAACTCCGGCTGGACGCAATCTGCTCGATGGACGATACACGGTATTTGGTTATGTAACGTCGGGACAAGAGGTGCTCGGACAACTCAAAGCTGATGACAAGATCGAGTCGGCAAAGGTAATCGAAGGCGGAGATCTATTGAAGGTATAGATTTGTAACTGTCACAATTTGCCATTTAACACAAAGTGGTTAAAACCACTCCTCGGAATGCAAAGTCCGCTGTCTTGAAAAGGTGCTCTACTTGGGGAAACCCCAAGACCGCACTTTTCGCTACGCGGACTAGTTTATTAGTGGGACTTAAACAAAATCAAGCCCAAACAAAGCCGAAATTGGCTTTGTGAGCAGCAAAGACATCCATGTTCTGGGTCAGCCAATTAAAGAAGCGAAAAGACATAGCCGTCCGAAATGCTGCCAACGCATCAGCAAAT